>NZ_JBANDI010000021.1:0-72688 GCF_039123485.1 Flavobacterium sp. PL12 | reverse complement strand
ACGCTGTTCTCTCAATTATGCGACCAATTCAAAATTAGAAATAATTACGCTAAGTCTTTTGATGGATTTAAAACCCGAATTTTAGCAAAAATAACGTCTCTAACTATGATTCAATATATTAATAAGTTCATATTTAACAGACCAATAAATAATATTAAAATACAAATCAATTAATTACACCCAACGGGTATTCTTCTATTTCTTAAATGGATTATAACATAATCCTGGGTTTTAAAAACATCTAAAATCTTAACAATATTTTACAAATCGTGCCAAAAAAGATTCCAATTGTAAACTATCTTTGTATTCTGAGTTATTTTACTCTCTAAATATGAAAATAAATGAATACTAACACTACTGACTTTGCAAATATACTTCATCAAAACCAACAAGAAAAGTGGATTAGAGCTATCGACTCTTCGAAAATTATAAGTTGGCTTGACGATTTATTTAGAATAATATTTCCGGAGAAAGCTTTAGATAGTGTACAAATTGAATTGTTACTAGAACAAAATAAAACACGTTTCATCGCTATTCTGACTGAAATCAATAAAGATGATACTACTTCTAAGAGTCGCGCAGTAGCAGACTCTTTTTACGTCCAGCTTCCTACTTTGTATTCATCGATGCAACAAGATGCGCAAGCTATATTGGATACTGATCCTGCCGCAGATTGTATTCAGGAAATTATCAACTCGTACCCTGGTTTTTTTGCGATAGAAGTCTATCGCATCGCCAACGCTATTTCTACTTTAACTAATTGCCTTCTGCCTCGTATACTAACAGAATATGCACATAGTAAAACAGGAATCGACATTCACCCAAAAGCAACTATAGGCGTGCCATTCATTATCGATCATGGAACTGGTATTGTGATTGGTGAAACTACAACAATAGGAAAACATGTTAGTATTTATCAAGGTGTAACTCTAGGAGCTTTGCAAGTTGAAAAAAGCATGCAAGAAAAAAAGCGACATCCTACGGTAGAAGATCATGTAATTATTTATGCTAATGCAACAATACTTGGCGGAAGCACAATAATAGGAAATCACAGTATCATAGGCGGAAATACTTTTGTGACCAAAAGTCTGAATCCTTACTCATTTGTGATGCAGTCTAACAAAAACACGATTTTGAACCAAAAAGAAATAAAAGAAATAAATTTTTTCTCAATATAATAATTATGAAATACAATAATATTCTCGAAACGATAGGCAACACGCCACATGTAAAAATAAATAGATTATTTGGAGATAATCAAAACGTCTGGATCAAACTAGAACGAGCAAATCCAGGAGCCAGCATTAAAGATAGAATTGCTCTAGCAATGATCGAAGATGCCGAGGAAAAAGGATTACTCAAAGAAGGCGGAACTATTATTGAAGCTACCTCAGGTAACACAGGAATTGGACTCGCTATGGTAGCAGCTGTAAAAGGTTATAAACTGATTCTAGTTATGCCTGAATCAATGTCAATTGAAAGACGCCGACTAATGAGTTTGTATGGCGCAGAATTTGTTTTAACGCCTCGCGAAAAAGGAATGAACGGTGCAATCGCAAAAGCTAATGAATTAGTAAGCGAATTAAAAAATGCTTGGTCGCCACTGCAATTTGAAAATCAAGTAAACATCGATATCCACAAAAAGACTACTGCTCAAGAAATTATCAAGGCGTTTCCTGATGGATTGGATTATTTAATAACAGGCGTAGGAACTGGTGGTCACATTACTGGTTGTGCTGAAATATTAAAACAACATTTTCCAAATCTTAAAGTTTTCGCGGTAGAACCAGAAGATTCTCCTGTTATCAACGGTGGAAAACCTGGTCCGCATCCTATTCAAGGAATTGGCGCTGGATTTATTCCTGCAAATTTACATACTGATTTATTAGATGGAAGCATTCAAGTGAGCAAAGACGAAGCTTTCACCTACGCACAAAGAGCCGCAAAAGAGGAAGGAATGTTTGTTGGTATTTCTTCTGGAGCATCTTTAGCCGCTGTAGCTAAAAAGTTAAGTGAAATTCCTGAAAACTCAAAAATATTGACATTTTGTTATGATACTGGAGAACATTATTTGAGTGTGGAAGGATTGTTTGTGTAATTCCTTTATAGAAAAATTAGTAAAACAATTGTAATCATTTTAAAGAATATCAGCAACGTTTTAGGCTTACTAATAAAAATAACCTTCGTAAATAGTCTTTTTCAGAACGGCATTTGCGGAGGTTTATACTTTTTACAAACTTTTAAAAAAAGAATAATTTAAAAAATTAAAAACACAGAATACGCTACAGTTAAACTATTGAAAGTAGAAATAGTGTTTGAAGTTATACTTAACAACAAGTTTAATCAAAATAAAACATCTCTATTTGTTGTTTTAAATTTAAAAAGATTTCGCTTTTCATTTTAATCTTAATTGCCAGAGAATTTTACTTTATCAATCACATTCGGAAAGAAAAAGAATGACTACACAATACAATTATATCCAAATTACAAAACCCGTACTGCTTTTACAAATCTTTTTGCATAACCAGGTTTTTTTAAACTAGTGATCATAACTTTCATTTCTCTACCTGAAGAGGCGTGTATAAAATCACTATCCAAGCCTTTTGGATTTGTGACAACACCTACATGACCTACAACATTTCTGGTCGGACTTAAAAACAGTAATATATCTCCTTTTTGAACTTCGTCAATAGCAATTTCTTTCCCAAAATTTTTAAACTGTGAAGAGCTCCGTGGAACTTTGATATTAAATTGATTAAAGATAAAATAGACAAATCCAGAACAATCAAAACCTTTAGCACTGCATCCCGCTGTCACATAAGGCGTTCCTAACAATCCTCTTCCAAAATTGATAATTTTATCTCTTAGCGGAACATCTTTTTTAAATGTAGCAATTAAAGTGTCTTTACCATTCATAGTATATTCCGACTTTGCACACACTCCTATTATAGAAGAGGAATAAGCTTGAGTACAAAACAGTATTACTATGAAAGTTAAAACTGTTTTCAATTTTAAAAAAGCAAAATTTTTATGTGTCATATAAAAAACCTAAATGAAAATTATTTATATAAAATCAAAAGAGATATTACTCTCTACAATTGAATAAGATGTGAAAATTATATATTTTAACGTTTCTAATCTATTTAAATTGCGTAATTAAATTTAAAAGATGCTAGAAAGCTAAATTTGGATAAAGAGAAATCCGCTACAAAAGCCATAAAAAAAAGCCCCTTTACGGAGCTTTTCTAATATTAATCTTCTACTTGATCAGTCCCGTGAGACTTCGAGTAATTTCTCCATTTTTCAATGCAGTCTTCTAAATCTTTTGGAAGTTCTGTATCAAAACGCATTAATTCTCCCGTTGTAGGATGTACAAATCCAAGAGTTTTAGCATGCAAGGCTTGCCTTGGTAACGCTTTGAAACAGTTGTCTATAAATTGCTTGTATTTAGTAAACGTAGTTCCTTTCAAAATTAAATGACCACCATAACGCTCGTCATTAAAAAGAGGATGTCCTATGTGCTTTAAATGCGCGCGAATCTGATGTGTTCTACCCGTTTCTAGTTGGCACGAAATCAAAGTCACATACCCAAAACGTTCTAAAACTTTATAATGAGTAATAGCAGGTTTCCCTATTTCTGGATCAGCAAAAACAGCCATTTGCATGCGATCTTTCAAGTGACGCGCTAAGTTCCCTTCAATCGTTCCTTGATCTTCCACTACATTTCCCCAAACTAAAGCTACATATTCCCTCTCAGAAGTTTTAGCTTCAAACTGTTTAGCAAGATGCGTCATAGCAGCTTCAGTTTTAGCAATAACTAATAACCCTGAAGTGTCTTTATCAATTCTATGCACTAATCCCGGACGCTCACTGCTATTCATTGGCAAGTTATCAAAATGATATGCAAGCGCATGAACTAGAGTTCCCGTGTAATTCCCGTGACCAGGATGCACTACCATTCCAGGTAATTTGTTTATCAACAGCAAAGTATCGTCTTCGTAAACAATATCCAGCGGAATATTCTCTGGAATAATATGATTTTCATAAGGAGGATGAGTAAGCATCACACGAACTACATCATTAGCTTTTACCTTGTAATTTGATTTTACTGTCGCATCATTTACAAAGATATTTCCTTCAGTTGCGGCAGTTTGTATTTTATTGCGAGTCGCATTTTGGATTAATCCCATCAAGTATTTATCAATTCGCAAAGCCGCTTGGCCCTTAGGAACTTCAAATCTAAAATGTTCATATAACTCGTCTTCTAAATCTATTGTATCTACAGTATTGTTCATTAAATGGTGTTTATTCTATTGGCGCAGTTATCGTATCCGCAGCATTTTCTTCTTCCTGGTAACTCATTTTTCCGTCGCCTAAAACCAAATCAATTTTAGATGATTTAAGAACTCTATCGCCTACTTTCAGGTTTCGTCCTTTAAAACGCATTTCTAGCACCATATCCTTACCTAAATTAGGAACGTAAGTTACAGTTCCTTCATCAAGTCCTAGTGCTTTCAATGTTGGCACTGCTTCACGATACGTTTTTTCAATTAAATCAGGAATCCTAACAGATGAAAACCCAGAAGTATTGATTTTGATGTATATTTTTCGACCTACTTTAACCATAGTTCCAGGCGTAGGATCTTGCTCCACCACGCTAAATTGAGGAAATTCACTTCTATAATCTACGCTATCTAGTAGCACATAATCTAAATCCAAATCATCTAATTTGCTTTGCACTTGCTCCTCGGTAAGCTTACGCAAATCAGGCACTGCAATTTCGTGACCATGATCAGTTGTAAAAGTCAACCAGTGCATAAACAGGTAAATCAATGTGGCTAAAATGGCAAAAGCAATTAATACTTGCACTAAAAAAACACGGCTAGTAAGATACTTACGTAAACTCATAAATTTATTTTTATATGTCGCAAAGATAAAGCTATTTCGTTTCAAAAAAAATGATAATTTTGTTTAATGCTTTTTAAGATTAATACTAATGGATTTTAGGAGCTGTTTCCCGCTATTCGTTACAATCCACGCCCAAAAGCGTGGGATTTTCACTTCTATCGGGGCTAAAAAACGAATCGTTTTCATAACTTATATATTTTAAAAATGAAGAACATTGCCATCATCATGGGCGGATATTCCAGCGAATATAAAATCTCACTAATCAGCGGAAACGTAGTTTACGAATTTCTGGATAAAACAAAATACAATCCATTCCGCATCCACATTTTTAAAGAGAAATGGGTATACGTCGATGCTGATGACGCGGAATTTCCTATTGACAAAAATGATTTTTCAACAACTGTTCAAGGAAATAAAATAAGTTTTGATTGCGTTTTTAATGCTATTCATGGTACACCAGGAGAGGACGGATTAATGCAAGCGTACTTCGAACTTTTAAATATCCCTCAAACATCATGTGATTATTATCAGGCGGCATTAACCTTCAACAAACGCGATTTATTGTCTGTTTTAAAACCGTACGGAATCAAAACGGCGACTTCGTACTACTTAAACAAAGGTGACAAAATCAATAAAGACGAAATTGTAGCTAAAGTGGGTTTGCCTTGTTTTGTTAAACCTAATAAAGCAGGATCGAGTTTCGGAATTTCTAAAGTAAAAACCGCTGCTGAATTACCTATTGCTATTGAAATCGCTTATAAAGAGGACAACGAAATCATTATAGAAAGTTTCCTTGACGGCACCGAAGTTTCTGTTGGAGTCATCAATTACAAAGGAAAAGTAACTGTTTTACCAATCACTGAAATTGTTTCTGAAAATGATTTTTTCGATTATGAAGCGAAATATCTTGGTAAATCTCAAGAAATTACACCAGCCAGAATCTCAGATGAAATGACTGAAAAAGTAGGCGAAATAGCAAAACGAGCTTATGAAGTTTTAAAAATGAAAGGCTTCTCTAGAAGTGAATTTATTATAGTAAATGGCGAGCCTTTTATGCTAGAAATGAATACTATTCCGGGATTGACAACTGAAAGTTTGATTCCACAGCAAGCACAAGCAGCCGGAATTTCACTAGAAGATTTATTTAGTAATGCTATCGAACTAGCTTTAAACAATTAAATTGCTGTTATGAAAGAAATCTTTGAATGGAACAGATTGTTATTTAACGGTTTACCAGAATCATTTCTTTTAGAAGTTATTTTTCGTTCGACAATAATGTTTATCGTTTTATTGCTGACGTTAAAAATTGCAGGAAAACGCGGCGTGAAACAATTGTCGGTTTTTGAAACCGTAATTATTATTGCTTTAGGATCAGCAGCAGGAGATCCCATGTTTTACGATGATGTAGGTATAGTTCCAGCAATTACTGTATTTACGGTGATTATTGTTTTATATCGATTGGTCACTTGGCTTACAGGAAAGAGCAAAAAATTTGAAGAATTCGTAGAAGGAAAAACGGAATGTTTAATAAGTGAAGGAGAATTTTCGATCACTACTTTTAAAAAAGAAAGTTTGGCGCAAGATGAGTTTTTTTCTGAACTGCGTTTGAAATCTATAGAGCATTTAGGACAAGTAAGAAACGCATTTATGGAAACCAGTGGTGATATAAGCGTTTTTTATTATGAGGACGAAAACGTTAAACCAGGATTACCCATTCTACCATTCTTGTTTAATAGAAAAAGTACTATTATCCCCGAAGATGGAATATATTCTTGCACATTCTGTGGCAATACAGAATCTCAAAACGCAGGAATTGCAACTTGTAAAGTTTGTAATAAAACAGAATGGGTTGAAGCGATAAAGACGATTCGAAAAACATAATTGAACATCAAATTTGTTCACAATTACAGTATTATAAAAGATGAGAAAAGCAATATTCCCGGGATCTTTTGACCCAATTACTTTAGGTCATGAAGACATAATCAAAAGAGCGATTTCACTTTTTGATGAAATCGTAATTGCTATTGGTGTCAATGCCGAAAAGAAATACATGTTTTCACTTGAAGAAAGAAAGCGATTCATTGAGGAAACTTTTAAAGACGAACCAAAAGTTTCTGTAATTACTTACGAAGGATTGACAATAGATTTATGCCATAAAATAAAGGCTAACTTTATTCTTCGTGGTTTACGCAATCCCGCCGACTTTGAATTTGAGAAAGCAATTGCACACACTAATAGACGCTTGGCTAAAATAGAAACAGTCTTTTTATTAACAGCTGCAAAAACATCATACATTAGCTCAAGTATTGTGAGAGATGTTCTTCGTAACGGCGGACAATATGAATTATTAGTTCCTGATGCTGTCAGAGTAAAATAGTTTGAAAGTCGTAGAATAAATCTTAGTTAGTTTATTTGTCACGCTGGAAGCGTCTCATTATTTTTTTCAAACAGAACTTAATTAATCATTGCACGATCAATATTCAGACGACTTGTGTAGATAAACAATCAAAACTACAATAATTTGCGAAGACTATCTTTAAACAGTAATTTCGCCTAAAATAAATACAACATATAATGAGCCTAGAAAGAGAATTAAGCAAACGCAGTGGATCGAAATGTGAACTTTGTGGTGCAACCGAAAACTTAAAAGTATACGAAGTACTTCCAACAAAGAAAGGTGGACTTGACGAAAGCATTATGGCTTGCGGTACTTGTATTGATCAAATTGAAAACCCTGACAATGTAGATTTAAACCATTGGAGATGTTTAAATGACAGTATGTGGAGCGAGCAAGTTCCAGTGCAAGTTGTAGCTTGGAGAATGTTAAGTCGTTTACGTGCTGCAGGATGGCCTCAAGAATTGCTAGATCAGATGTATTTAGATGAAGATAACTTGGCTTGGGCACAAGCAACAGGAGAAGGAGAAGACGAGGAAAATAAAATAATACACCGCGATAGCAACGGAGTTATCCTAGAAACTGGAGATTCAGTGGTTTTAATTAAAGACTTAAAAGTGAAAGGTTCAAGTATGGTTGCTAAACAAGGAACTGCAGTTCGTAACATCCGTTTAGATCATGAAAATGCAGAATATATTGAAGGAAAAGTTGATGGACAAACGATTGTGATTATTACGCAATACGTGAAGAAAACATAAAATTTAGTATTCGGTGGTCAGTTTTTGAGCGATCATTTTTAAGTGTTCAGTTCTGAGTAAATATTAAAAAAAGCGTTAGCAGTTTAAATTTAGACTGCTAACGCTTTTTTATTTTCTTTTCCAACAAAAATAGTAAATACACTTGTGACGCCGTAAGCGTCTCAACATTATTGAACAATTTTATAGAGATGCTTTCAGCATAATAAAGTGAAAACAAAGATTAATAATCCCTCATTAACAATAAATGCAGTTCCAGTTGTCAGGCTGGAAGCGTCTCAACACTATTGAGCAAATTTACCAAGATGCTTCCAGCATGAAAAAGTAAAAACGAAAATTATCATTCCTTTGTAACAATAAATGCGACTTTAATTGTTGCGGTGGAAGCGTTTGAACACTATTGAGCAACTTTGTCGGGATGCTTCTAGCATGACAAAATTGAAGTTGAAAAAAACCGCTAGCAAAAGAATTATCTCTTGCTAACGGCATTTTAATGTGAAGATATATAAGTAGAGATTTTAATCTCTAAAACTTCTGCGTTCTTTTATTTATCAATAAATAAACTCCAATTGTCACGCTGGAAGCGTCTCAACACTATTGAGCAACTTTGTAAAGATGCTTCCAGCATGACAAAGTAAAAACGAAAATTATAATTCTCTTTTGAACAATAAATGCAAATCCAATTGTCACGCTGGAAGCGTCTCAACACTATTGAGCAACTATGTAGGGATGCTTTCAGCATGACAAAGTAAAAACGAAAATTATCATTCCTTTGTAACAATAAATGCGACTTTAATTGTTGCGGTGGAAGCGTTTGAACACTATTGAGCAACTTTGTCGGGATGCTTCTAGCATGACAAAATTGAAGTTAAAAAAAACCGCTAGCAAAAGAATTATCTCTTGCTAACGGCATTTTAATGTGAAGATATATAAGTAGAGATTTTAATCTCTAAAACTTCTGCGTTCTTTTATTTATCAATAAATAAACTCCAATTGTCACGCTGGAAGCGCCTCAACAATATTGAGCAACTTTGTAAAGATGCTTCCAGCATGACAAAGTAAAAACGAAAATTATAATTCTCTTTTGAACAATAAATGCAAATCCAATTGTCACTTTGGAAGACTCTCAACACTATTGAGCAACTTTACCGAGATGCTTCCAGCATGACAAAATTGAAGTTAAAAAAAACCGCTAGCAAAAGAATTATCTCTTGCTAACGGCATTTTAATGTGAAGATATATAAGTAGAGATTTTAATCTCTAAAACTTCTGCGTTCTTTTATTTATCAATAAATAAACTCCAATTGTCACGCTGGAAGCGCCTCAACAATATTGAGCAACTTTGTAAAGATGCTTCCAGCATGACAAAGTAAAAATGAAAATTATCATTCCTTTGTAAAAATAAATACAACTCCAGTTGTCACGCTGGAAGCGTCTCAACGCTATTGAGCAACGTTATGGAGATGCTTCCAGCATGACAAAGTAAAAACGAAAATTACCATTCCCTTTCAAACAATAAATACAACTCCAGTTGTACAGTGAAGGCTGAATCAACATTATTGAGCAACTTTGTAGGAATGCTTCCAGCATGACAAAATAAATAATAAACCTTAAATAAGTAGCACAGTCAAATATGATTAACTGAACAATGAAGACTTTTCAAAACTAAAAACTGAACACTCTTCTATCTAAGAACTCAACACTTTCCAAAACTGAACACTGAACACTGAACACTGCTCTACTCCTCTTCCTTCTTAATTACTTTTCTCGCTACTTCAATCTTAAATTTCTTGCCTTTCATTTTTTCATCCTTAATCGCTTGCAATAAGTCTTTAACTTTATTGAATTTAACGGCTGCGAAAGAGATGAAATCTTTTACTTCAATTAATCCTAAATCGCCTTTTTCAAGATTACCTTTTTGAGAAAAGAAACCTACGATGTCAATTTTATTTAATTTGTTTTTCTTTCCACCGCTGATATAGATCGTTTGGAATTGAGGCGGTTTTGGTAAAGACACATTGTTTTCAACATTAAACACGGGCATTCCATAGTCTAAATAATCTGCTTTTTTCTCACTTTCATGCGCCACTATATACGCTGTTCCTGAGGATAACATGCGAGCTGTCCTACCATTTCTATGAGTAAACTCATCTTCCTTGGCCGGCAAATGATAATGGATTACATTATTCATTTCAGGAATGTCAAGTCCACGAGCTGCTAAATCAGTTGTGATTAAATAACTTACACTTCCGTTGCGAAATTGAATTAAAGCACGTTCTCTTTCATCCTGATCCATGCCACCATGGTAGTACGTCGCATAAATTCCTTTTTCGTTTAAAGTGTCACTTATGCGTTCTGCAGCATCACGATGATTACAAAAAACAATTGCCGATTCTGATTTCAAAGAACAAATTAAGTTGAACAAACTGCCTATTTTATCCTTTTCTTTAGAAACGACCATTTTCGTGGAAAGATTTGATTCCTGTTCGTTTTCTGGAATAAAATCAAGAATCGTTGGGTTGACTACACGTGTATATCTTGGAATCTCAATGTCTGAAGTCGCCGAAACCAAAACACGTTTGTTCAGTTTTGTTAATTTACCTATGATAAATGACATTTGCTCATGGAAACCCAATTGTAATGATTTATCAAACTCATCCAAAATTAAAGTTTGGATTTTATCCAGACGAAAAGTTCCTCTGTCAATATGATCAGCAATTCTTCCTGGAGTTCCTAGTAGAACTGCTGGTGGATTACTTAAATTTTTAATTTCTGTGTCAATAGAGTGTCCGCCGTAGCACACATTTACTTTGTAATCAGTACCCATTTTTTTCCAAACTTGCTCAATCTGTAATCCTAATTCGCGTGATGGAACTAAAATTAAACACTGCACGGACTGTATTTCCGGTTGCAACATTTCTAAAACTGGCAATAAAAAAGCTAAAGTCTTACCAGAACCTGTTGGCGAAAGTAAAAGAACATTATTATCATTTAGTATTGCGTCTTGAGCAACTTCTTGCATTTCGTTCAGACTTTCAATGCCTAAATTCAAAAGTATATTGTTGGAATGGTGTTTCTTATTCATTTTTTTAATTTGTGCAAAGGTAATTTTAAATTTTTAAACTTTCATTTGTTTTAAATAGCCTACTTTGAACACAACTAAACTGTTAAAATATTGTCTAAAAATAGCTACATTTGATACTCAATATAAAAACTAAATTATGAGATTTTGCACTTTCTTTTTTTTACTATTTTCCATAAGTCTGTTGGCGCAAAAAACAAATAAATATGATACTTTTTTCGAAAAAGGAAATGGAAATCAGTCAGGAAGCTATCAGGAAACAATAGCATATTACAAACTTCTAGCAAAAGATTTCCCAACAATCGAAATGCAAGAAATGGGATTAACGGATAGCGGCGAGCCATTGCACATTGTGATCTTTAATCCTGAAAAGCAATTTGACTTTGGAGAAATCCAAAAAAATAAAGCAATAATCTTATTGAATAACGGAATTCATGCAGGTGAACCTGATGGAATTGATGCTAGTATGCAGCTGTTTAGAGATTTGGCTATAGGGAAAATAAAAGCTCCAAAAAATACCGTAATTGTATGTATTCCAGTCTACAATATAGGAGGCGCTTTAAATAGAAATTCAAATTCTAGAGCGAATCAAGACGGTCCGGAAATCTATGGTTTTAGAGGAAATGCTAGAAATTACGACTTGAATCGCGATTTTATCAAATCAGATACTAGAAATACAAAAAGTTTTGTCGAGATATTCCACAAAATAAATCCTGATGTTTTTATTGACAATCATGTTAGCAATGGTGCTGATTACCAGTATAAATTGACTTACATAATGACGCAACATAACAAATTAGGAACTGTTTTAGGTAATTTTTTAGATACCAAAATGATGCCTGCTTTAGTCACAGATTTACAAAAAAAAGGGATTGAAACGACTCCTTATGTAAACGCATTTTCAGATACACCTGATAAAGGTTTTGCTCAGTTTTTTGAAAGTCCTAGATATGCAACAGGATATACTTCTTTATTCAATACCATAGGTTTTGTGGTGGAGACCCATATGCTGAAAAAATATGCAGAGCGCGTCAAAGTTACTTATGAGTATATGAAATCTGCGATTAATTTTACTGACATTAATTTTAAGGAAATTAAACAATTACGTTTAAATAACGAGGAACAATATAAACCACAAAAATCATATACTATTAAGTGGGAAATTGATACTACCAAAGTAGTTCCGTTTTCTTTTCTTGGTTTTGAAGGTACTTACAAAAAAAGTGAGGTAACTTCCGGAAAAAGACTCTTTTATGACCGAACTAAACCTTACAAAAAAGACGTCCCTTTCAGCAAAGAATATAAGTCCACCAAAGAAATTACGATACCAGCAGCCTACGTTATTCCAAGAGGATTTTGGCCTGTTATCGACTTACTAAAAAGCAATGGAGTCATAATGGAACAACTAAAACAGGATACTATAATTGAAGTTGAAAGCTATAAAATTGCCGACTTTAACACTTCGAATTCAGCTTATGAAGGACATTATTTACATAGTAATACCACTACAACGTCGCAAATTAAGAAAGTGGCTTTCGTCAAAGGTGATTATATTATCAAAACAACTCAAAAAGGTATTAAATACTTGCTGGAAACTCTCGAACCAGAGGCCACTGATTCGTTCTTTAACTGGAACTTTTTCGACACTATTTTACAGCAAAAGGAAGGCTATTCGGATTATGTTTTTGAAGATACTGCTACTCAAATATTGAAAGACAATCCGAAATTAAAATTAGAATTCGAGCAAAAAAAACAGAGTGACAGCGACTTTGGAAAGAGCCCTTCGGCACAATTAAATTGGGTTTACAAACATTCAGTGTATTATGAATCCGCTCATTTACAATATCCAGTCTTTAGAATTTTAAAATAATCGATAGACATAATTTAAAAGATATTTCTTAAAAAACGCAAACACCACTAATTTTTAACTTTCAGTAAGTTAAAATTAGTGGCGTTTGCGTTTACAATTAAATCAATTTTTAAAATGATAAAACAGATTATTTCACAATAGCTTCTTCCTCAAAAAGCAGTTTTATATTCTCATAAGAATTTTTTAATGCTTCTTTAATTTGCTCTGGATTTAACCAAGCCACTTTTTCGATTCCTTCTTCTAGTTGCCCTTGAGGTGTTCCTTCAAAATCAGATTGCATTTCGAACCAGTGCGTAATCTTTAATTTATATTTTCCGTTTCTTCTAAAAACGTGATAGGTCTTTTGTAATTTGTGAGAAATAGAAAGACCATTTACACCAGTCTCCTCCTCTACTTCACGCATAGCAGTATCTTCAATTTCCTCACCTTTCTCGATACCACCTTTAGGTAAGTCCCATTTCCCATTTCTAAAGATAAATAACACTTCCCCTTTTTTATTGTAAACTAAACCACCGCCGGCTTTACAGACAGGGATTTTAGCTTTTAAAGTCTTCATAATCAAGCTCTCATCAGGATGATACAAATAAGCTTTATTAATTTTATTTTGAAATATTTTAACTATAAGTTGTTCTATATCAATACTCTCTAACAGAAATAATTGAAAATCTGTCTCCTTAGAGATGTGATTTGTCAAAAAAAGTGGCTTGTCGTTAACAAAAACTTTATACATTTGTACTATGATTTTTAATAAAGATACAGCCGAAAAAACAGCCGAATTCCTTTTGCAAATAAATGCAATTAAATTGAATCCAAGAAATCCTTTTACATGGGCTTCGGGATGGAAATCGCCAATTTATTGTGATAACCGATTAATTCTCTCATTTCCAGCAGTAAGAAATTATGTCAGAGATGAATTTTCGAAAAATATTGAGAAACAATTTGGAAAACCAGATGTTATTGCCGGTGTTGCCACAGGAGCGATAGGAATTGGTATTCTTGTAGCGGAAAGCTTGGGATTGCCTTTCGTGTATGTTCGTCCAGAAGCTAAAAAGCATGGAAGACAAAATCAAGTTGAGGGGTTTTTACAAAAAGGACAAAACGTTGTTGTTGTAGAGGATCTAATCAGTACTGGAAACAGCAGTTTAATGGCTGTTGCAGCTTTACGTGAAGCAGGTGCGAATGTAAAAGGAATGGCAGCAATATTCACTTATGGATTTGGTGTTTCGGAGGAAAATTTTAAAGCGGCAAATGTTGATTTATATACCTTAAGTAATTACTCAAACTTATTGAATTTGGCTGTAGCTAAAAGATATATTACTGAAGAAGAAGAACAAACATTAAGAGAATGGAATGTGAGTCCGTCCACTTGGACCATTGAAGTTTAAATACAAAAACATAAAATAATGAACTTAGAAAGTCCAAAAGTTACCGTTCAAAAATCAGCGCAAGAATTATTTGATTTGTTGACTGACGTCAAAAATTTCGGAAAATTAATGCCGGAAAATATAGCAAAATTTGAAGTTATTGGTGACGATGCTTTCATCTTTGGGTTAAAAGGCATGCCAGAAATCAAATTAAAAATGAAGGAAAAAGTAGCGCCAAGTAAAGTAGTTCTGGGAGCTGCGAGCGATAAATTACCTTTTACTTTGATTGCTAATATTGATAGCATTTCAGATAGCTCAAGTGATGTTAAATTAGATTTTGAAGGTGATTTCAACCCAATGATGGCAATGATGATCAAAGGACCTATTGGAAAGTTTATTGAAACTTTAGCAAGCAACATGCACAAGCTGTAGTTTACAAAATAGTATTAAAAAAAACAGAGAAAAGATTTACATACAAGTGTAATTCTTTTCTCTGTTTTTTTTTATTTAATAATGTCAATACTTTATAATCTTGAATCCTGAATATTGTATTTAAGCTCAAGTTTTTAATATAGCATTTGAATTTCTTTGATATCATATTCGCAAATAAAATCATCTTCGAGTAAAACTTGCAATTTCCCAATAGCAGATATCCCATGAATAATACCCATAAATTTTATATTCTTCGCATTCGAAAACGCCATAGGTATTCCTCTTTTATATAAATTAAAAACATATTTCTCCCATAAAATCGCTGCATCTTTTTTCCCAGTTGCAGCATTTTTCTCAATATTTTCAGCCACTTTTAAAAGAACTTCTTCTTTGTTAAATTGTTTTGCTGCTATAACCGCCATAGAAGACGCTTTAGGTAAGTTTTCAAAATTAATTTGATTTACATTTAATCCTAAACCAACTACTGAATTAATTGTGCCGTCACTTTTTATAACGTTTTCGATCAAAATGCCACCTATTTTTTTATTGTATGACATTATGTCGTTAGGCCATTTTATAGAAAGATTCGGAATATTTAGCGATTCTAAAGCCTCCATTACAGCGAGAGAAACTGCTATATTTAGATTGAAAATTTGAGTTATATCACATAGGAAATCCTTAATCAAAATACTCATTACTAAGTTTTTACTTGCCTCAGACGACCATACGGCACCCATTTGACCTTTGCCTTTGAATTGATTCTCAGCACTTACAACAGTAAAGTTTTCAATATTTTGCTTACTTGACAAGCCTTTTAAGAACTCGTTTGTCGAATCTATGGCATCGAGTTTGATTAGTTTCATGATACGTTTTTTGTAAACAGAATTTAATATTATGTTAAGGTTCAAAAATAATGACAAAAAATGGTAACTTTACAAACTTATATAAAAATAATTCATGGCCAAAAAGACTATAAACAATGACATCCTATTAGCGAATATCATTAACGGAATCGAAGAAGTAAAAGGAAATGACATTACTATCCTAGATTTAAGAGAAATAGATACAGCAGTATGCGACTATTTCGTTATTTGCAACGGTAATTCCAACACACAAGTTAACGCCATCGTAAACTCCATCCAAAAAATAGTTTCAAAAGAATTGAAAGACAAGCCATGGCATGTTGAAGGAACGGACAATGCAGAATGGGTACTTATAGATTACGTAAATATTGTAGTACATGTTTTCCAAAAGCACATTAGAGAATATTACAACATCGAAAGTTTATGGGGCGATGCTAAAATAACAACCATAGAAAACAAATACTAAAGACACATAATCCGTAGTAATGGCTAAAGAAAATAATCCAACTCCAAATAAGTTTAAAGTAAGTCCGTGGTTAATTTATGCTGCAATCTTACTTATTTTCTTATTTATAACTTTTATAACTGGAGGTTCTAGTATAGATGAACCAGGACAGTTGACTTCATCAAAATTTAACGACTATTTAGAAAAAGGTCAAATCGAAAAGGTTATTGTTTATAACAAAACAGAAGCTGAAGTCTTTTTGACAGCTGCTGCATTGAAAGATGCTGCACACAAGAAAGTTTCTAAAGATGTTTTTGATAGAGCTAACAAAGGACCGCACTATAAATTTGATATTGGTAACGATCAAATTTTCCAAAATAAATTGGAAAAAGCAGTTGAAGAGAAAAAATTAAAAGATTTTAATTTCTTACCTAAAAACAATTGGTCTGATATTTTAATTAGTCTTTTACCTATTATAATTATCATCGCTGTTTGGATCTTCATTATGAGAAAAATGTCTGGTGGTGGCGCAGGTGGTGGCGGACAGATTTTCAACATTGGAAAATCTAAAGCAAAACTTTTTGATGAAAAAACAGATATCAAAACTACATTCAAAGATGTTGCTGGTTTAGAAGGTGCAAAAGAAGAAATACAAGAGATTGTAGAGTTCTTAAAAAACCCTGAAAAATATACTAATCTAGGTGGTAAAATACCAAAAGGTGCTCTACTTGTAGGACCTCCAGGAACTGGTAAAACATTATTAGCTAAAGCCGTTGCCGGTGAAGCACAAGTACCATTCTTCTCTTTATCAGGTTCTGATTTTGTTGAAATGTTTGTGGGTGTAGGAGCATCACGTGTACGTGATTTGTTCAAACAAGCTAAAGAAAAATCTCCAGCTATTATCTTTATTGATGAAATTGATGCAGTAGGTAGAGCAAGAGGAAAAAGTAATATGTCAGGTGGAAATGACGAGCGTGAGAATACATTGAACCAATTACTAACAGAAATGGATGGTTTTGGTACCAATTCTAACGTAATAGTCTTAGCTGCTACCAACAGAGCCGATGTTCTTGACAAAGCTTTAATGCGTGCAGGACGTTTTGATAGACAAATATTTGTTGACTTGCCAGATATCAGAGAAAGAGCTGAAATTTTCCAAGTGCACTTAGCTCCTATTAAAAAAGTAGAAGGTTTAGATCTTGATTTCTTAGCAAAACAAACCCCAGGTTTCTCTGGTGCTGATATAGCTAATGTTTGTAACGAAGCTGCTTTAATTGCAGCAAGACATAATAAAACTGCTGTTGACAGACAAGATTTCTTGGATGCAGTAGATAGAATTATTGGTGGTCTCGAAAAGAAAAATAAAATTATTACACCTGAAGAGAAAAGAGCAATTGCAATCCACGAAGCGGGTCATGCAACTGTAAGTTGGATGCTAGAACATGCTGCGCCTCTTATCAAAGTAACAATTGTTCCTCGTGGACAAAGTTTAGGAGCGGCTTGGTATCTTCCTGAAGAAAGACAAATCGTAAGAACAGATCAAATGTTAGACGAAATGTGTGCAACAATGGGTGGAAGAGCCGCAGAAAAAGTAACTTTTGATAGAATTTCTACAGGAGCCTTAAGCGATTTAGAAAAAGTAACGCGTCAAGCTCGTGCAATGGTAACAATTTACGGATTGAACGAAAAAATAGGAAACGTTACTTATTATGATTCAACAGGACAAAGTGAGTACAATTTCTCTAAACCATATTCTGATGAAACTGCTAAAGTAATCGATGCTGAAATCTCTGATTTGATTGAAGGTCAGTACACAAGAGCGATTGCAATCTTAGAAGAAAATAAAGATAAGTTGAACCAACTTGCTGATATCTTGATCGAAAAAGAAGTTATTTTTAAAGATGACTTAGAAGCTATTTTCGGTAAAAGAACATGGGATAAAAATCTCGAAGAAGTAGTTTCATAAATAAAATACCAATATTTAATTATTTAGAAAATCTTAATTCAAAAACAACTTTTGAATTAAGATTTTTTTATCTTTGGACGTTTTCAAATAATAAATCAAGTAGTTTAAAAGTGTATGAGTCTTTTTAGAAAATTTTTTGGTTCAATCAATCCTGCTTCTGATGAAGATAAAGCAAATGAATCTAACGAGTCATTTACTGAAAGCAACAAATCAATTGACGAGATATTTATTTTCAATTTTAAAAAAAATGGAGGTAAGTTTTTATACTGTGAAAATCTTGAAGAAGTAAAAGAGCAGTTTGAAAATATCCTAGAAGAAAATGACTGGTTTGAGAGTAAAGTTCTATGCTACAACCCTGATTTGTTTTCGATCCTTGATGACAATAAATTGGATTACAGTAAAAGTGCAGATCCAAAATTTTTGTATGCTACTTGTGAAAACTTAATAGCTGATGAAGGTTCTATACTGTTTTCATCTAAGCAAATAAAGCAAAATAAACCGCACGAACTTCCCGCGAATATTATTATATTAGCTAAGACTAGTCAAATTATTGGCGCTAAAAGTGATTTATTGAGTGTAATTAAAAAGAAGTACGAAACGGACTATCCCACTAATATCACAACGATAAAATATTTCGAAAAAGCTAAAGAAGAAGATTTCACACAATACGGAAGCACTGCTAAAAACCTATATTTATTGCTCTTAGAAGATCTTTAAGATGAATGAAACTCTAAAACGAGGTATATCAGGAGCTGTATATATCTTATTGTTACTGGCATCCATTTTATATTCGACAGAAACTTTTTTTATTCTTTTCGGTATATTTCTGGCAATAGCAATTTACGAGTTTTGTAATCTTGTTCAAATTGGAAAAGTGTTTCCAATAATTTTAGGAATTACGTTATACACCGCTGTCACTTTATTGAGCCATTACAATAAGCTGACTAAACAATGGATTGATGAAATTTTCAATACTGATATTGATATTTCCTTTAACATTCATCAGTTAGATATAATACTGTTAGTGATAGCATTAGTTGTTTCTCTTAAAGCAATACTGTTTTTGTTTTACGATAGTATTCAGAAAATAAGCAATTCTTCAAAATACCTATATTTAATAGGCTACATAATATTACCCTTTATCTTTATAACCAAAATTTCTTTTGGAGTACAAGACTACAACCCAAAGATTATTATAGGACTTTTTATATTGGTTTGGACAAACGATACATTTGCGTACATCGTAGGTAAATCAATAGGTAGAACTAAATTATTCGAAAGAATATCACCTAAGAAAACCGTTGAAGGCTTCTTAGGCGGAATTGTTTTTGCAGTTTTAGCTGGTTACATGATATCTAAGTATTACATAAAAGCGAGCCCAGAACACAGCGATCGTTCGATCTTGATATGGACATCAATTGCAGTTATCGTTGGAATTGTAGGTACAATTGGAGACTTAATTGAATCTAAATTCAAGCGAATAGCTGGTGTAAAAGATAGCGGAAGTATAATGCCTGGCCACGGAGGCATACTAGATCGTTTAGATAGTGTTATATTTGTAGCACCAATAATTTTTTTGTTTTATCAAATTTTAAACTATGTTTCATAAAGAAGGAACCCAATCGATTTTATTAGGAACGATTTTTACTGCTATTGTACTTTTATTGTCTGATTATTTTATTGACACGAACTGGCTAAAAATGGCCGTTCAAATTGCAGCATTATTGCTTCTAGTTATTATTTTACAATTTTTTAGAAACCCAAAAAGAACTGTTATCATCAACGAGAATCAAATTCTTGCACCAGTTGACGGTAAAGTTGTTGTGATCGAAGAAATATACGAGGGAGAATATTTTAAAGACAAGCGCTTACAAATATCAATTTTCATGTCACCTATAAATGTACACGTTACGCGTTATGGCTTGAGTGGTTTAGTGAAATTTAGTAAATACCATCCTGGTAAATTTTTAGTGGCTTGGCATCCAAAAGCTAGTGAAGAAAACGAAAGAACTACTATTGTTATTGAGAATAACAGTTTTGGTGAAGTTCTATACCGCCAGATCGCTGGAGCATTAGCACGCCGAATAGTTAATTACGCTGAAGTAGGTATGCAAGTCATTCAAGGTACTGATGCTGGTTTTATCAAATTTGGTTCAAGAGTTGATATTTTTTTACCATTAGGAACTCCTATCAATGTTACCTTAAATGAAACAGCAGTAGGAGGAAAAACAGTTATAGCAACAAAAAAATAATGACCGAAAAAGATTTAGATACTCAATTTCTAGAAGCTGTTGAAATAGCGTCGAATATGACACAAGCTTCTTTACCGCAGGATGTACAATTGCGACTATACGCTTTATACAAACATTCGACTAAAGGTACCGTGGATCTAAAACAAAATCCTTCATTCCATTTGAGAGATGCTTTTAAAACAAACGCTTGGATGCAAATTAGTCATCTCACTTCAAACGAAGCCAAGCAGCAATATATCGAAATGATACTTTCGTTATATAAAAAATAATCTAATGATGAAAAAGACCTATTTACTAATTCCAACATTGTTGCTGATTATACTTTTACAAGCTTGTAATGACAAGAAATTAATAGAAGTCGTTGAAGTACCATTACCTACAACCGTGGAGGAAAAACCTGTGATGGGATCTCCTGATGATGTTAGAGCAATTGAGGGTTCTTTTCAAATGGAGAAATTACCGTATACTTATGACGCACTAGCTCCGAGCATATCTGCTACTACATTAGAAATGCATTATTCTAAACATTATCTAACTTATACTAATAATTTAAACAAAGCCGTTTTAGGAACTCCGCTAGAAAACCTAACAATTGAAGAGGTTTTGGCTAAATTAGATCCTAACGACCAAGCGATTCGCAATAATGCAGGAGGATTTTACAATCATTCTATGTACTGGAAATGCATGAGACCGGATTCGGCTCGTGAAGCAAGTGGTTCATTGGCAGAGGCTATTATTAGAGACTTTGGATCTTTTGGTCGCTTTACAACTATGTTCAAAAATGAAGCTACAAAGCATTTTGGTTCTGGTTGGGTGTGGTTGATTATTGATCGTTCAGGCAAGTTGCAAGTAAGCAGCACTGACAATCAAGATAATCCATTAATGCGAAACGCTACTATGCCAGGAACTCCAATTTTGGCATTAGATATTTGGGAACATTCGTATTACTTAGATTACCAGTACAGAAGAGCAAATTATATCGATGCTTTTTTTACTCTAATCAATTGGAAAAAAGTACAAGAGAATTACGAAAGTGCTGTTAAAAAATAATTTTTCAATTATTACTAACATTTAAATTAGTAACTCTATTTTAGCTCTAAAGGAAATTAAGAAGACGTTTATTCTTTTACTATTCAAAAATTCTATTATCAATTTTAGCAGTATAATTAGCTAACACAAAACTTGTATTTTATAATAGTTTATGCGCTTCTGCTATACGAGAATCTGATTGTAATTTAAATAAGAGTCATTCCTTAACAGCATTCTTATTCAATTATTTAAAATAGCAATAACACTTCTTTCGTACTAAAGTTTTTTTCTAAATTTTCTATTTAAAAGTATCGAAAGTAACTCAAATCTAATCTTCAATTATTTAGAATTTAGTTCGAAATTGTCCATTCTTTTCCTCTTTCGAAAAAACCAGTAAAGACGGTAAATTATAAATGATTGTAATTGCTTTTGATCAATTATAAATAAACCTTAATATGGATTAGGATTGTATCCTTTTTCATAAATTTGACAAAAATTAAATCCATTGAATAAATCACTTTTTTCCCTTTGTTATTGTTTCTTGTTATTTGCTAGCAATTTAATTTTGGCACAAGCACCGAAAAAAATTATTATTGAAAATTCTGATTTTGCAGATGTAAATCAAACAGAAACTCCTGATGCTTTATTGCTTATTGGGAACGTTCGTGTAAATCATGACGGAATTGTAATGACCTGCAATAAAGCTTATTATTTCCAGAAAGAGAATTACATAAAAGCTTTTGGAAATGTGCAAATGGTACAAGGCGATACTTTATTTTTAAATAGTAAATATGCTGAATATAATGGTAATCTAAAAAAAGCATATGCTTCCGGTGATGCTGTTATGAGTTCGCCAGACGCAACTCTAGTAACTGAAATAATTAACTTTGATAGAAATACACAAGAAGCATTCTACGAAACTCCTGGAACAATTACCAACAAAGAAAATATATTACAAAGTAATTCAGGTCGGTATTACGTCACTCAGAAGAAGTTTCAATTCCTAACAGCAGTTACGATTACAAATCCAACTTACGTCATTAAGTCAAATCATCTCGATTATTTTAGCAACTCCGGACATTCCTATCTTTTAGGACCGTCGACAATTACTAGTAAAGCAAATTTCATTTACACTGAAAAAGGTTTTTATGATACTAAAAAAAATCTAGCTCACTTCCTCAACAAATCGTACATCAAGTACGATGATCGCGTGATTAAAGGAGATAGTTTGTATTACGATCGAAATAGAGAATTTGCTTCGGCAACGCGAAATGTGAAAATTACAGATTCTATTAATAGAGGTATTATTAAAGGCCATTATGCTGAAATGTATAAAAAGCAAGATTCAGTATTTGTTACTAAAAGAGCAGTCGCTGTCAATTTTGTTGAAAATGACTCCGTCTACATTCATGGAAAAAAATTAATGGTTACAGGCAAAGAAGGGAACCGCATTATCAGAGCTTTTAATAATGTACGCTTTTACAAAACAGATATGAGCGGCAAATGTGATTCGATACATTCAAGTTCTAAAACTGCCTTGACAAAAATGATAGGAAATCCTATATTATGGAATGGCGAAAGCCAAATTACAGGTGACGTTATGCATCTTATAGGAAACAACAACTCTAAAAAGTTAGATTCTCTTAAAGTGCTCAACAATACTTTTATAGTTTCAAAAGATACATTAGGAACTGGCTACAACCAAGTAAAAGGCCAAAATCTTTATGGGAAATTTGAGGAAGGAAAATTACGGGACGTCGATATAATTAAGAATGCAGAAGTGATTTTTTATATGCGAAATGATGATCAAGAATTAATAGGCATCAATAAAAATGTGAGTAGCAAAATCAATCTTTTATTAAATAAAAATGAGATTGAAACGATAACATTTTTCAATCAAGTTGATGGTGATATTTTTCCTGAAAAAGATTTGCCAGAAAATGCCCGTAAGCTTCGAGGATTATTGTGGCGTGGCGACGAGAGAATAAAAACAAAAGATGATATTTTTCCTCCTGAGGAAAGTGAAGACATTTATAAGTCCGCTAAAGCGTCAAAATCTACTGCGGCAAAAGACAATGCTCCAATGAAAATTAGAGAAGAAACTTTGAATTACGATAAAAAATCTAAACCAAAGCCTAAAAAAATAAAATGATAACAGTTTTCTAAGCGGTTATTAGTTTAAAACATTAAATATAAAAAAAGTGAATACTGATTTTACAAAATATCAAGCACAAACTTCACCTTATCCTTTAGGCATGGAAGTTTCACATGCGGTAGGTTCATACATTTACGACACAAATAATAAAAAATATTTAGATTTTGTTGCTGGAGTTTCTGCTTGCGCGCTGGGGCATCAGCATCCAAAAGTAAATCAAGCTATAAAAAATCAACTTGATAAATATTCTCACGTAATGGTTTATGGCGAATACTCGCAAAGTCCAGCAGTTGAATATTGCAAATTATTAGCTTCACTCCTACCACCAACATTGAACAAAACTTATTTAGTAAATTCAGGTACAGAAGCTATTGAAGGCGCTTTAAAATTAGCGCGAAGAACAACTGGTAGAAGTCAATTAATTTCTTGTCATAATGCGTATCATGGAAATACAATGGGTTCTATGAGCGTGATGGGATTTGAAGAGCGCAAACAAGTTTTTCGTCCTCTTATACCAGATGTTGACTTTATAACTTTTAATAATGAAGCAGACTTAGAAAAAATAACAACTAAAACTGCTGGAATAATCTTAGAAACCATTCAAGGAGGTGCTGGATTTATTCAGCCGCATAATGATTTCCTCAAGAAAGTACGTCAACGTTGTGATGAAGTAGGTGCCATGATGATATTAGATGAAATTCAGCCTGGTTTTGGAAGAACAGGAAAATTATTCGGATTTCAACATTACGATGTAGTTCCAGATATTTTGGTAATGGGCAAAGGAATGGGTGGCGGAATGCCAGTAGGTGCCTTCACTGCCGAGGCTTCAAGGATGGATTTATTAAGCGATAATCCTAAATTAGGTCACATCACCACATTTGGTGGTCACCCTGTCATAGCGTCAGCCTGTTTAGCGACTTTGAAGGAAATTACCGAGACGAATTTGATGGATGAAGCCATTGAGAAAGAAAACTTATTTAGATCGCTTTTGGTACATCCTTTGATAGAGGATGTACGAGGACGAGGATTAATGCTGGCCGCAATGACAAAAAGCGCTGATATTACTAATGAAGTGATTCTTAAATGTCAAGACAAAGGACTTATTTTATTTTGGTTACTTTTTGAAGGAACAGCAATCCGCATAACGCCACCGCTTACCATTTCAAATGAAGAAATTAAAGAAGGTTGCAAAATAATGCTAGATGTAATGGACGAGATTTTCAATAAAGAATAATTATAGTACGAAGGTATTCTTGCTCCCTAAACTTCGGGACGCTACACTCTTTAATCAGGACTAGAATAGCAGGTTATGAACAAAAATATTTATAAATTGAAATTTGTTTTTTGTTAATTAAATTGTTCAAAACAATTCCTACTCCTCACCGCTTTAACATTAATGATGCCTAACTTTATTTAGGCCAAATTAAAAAAACACAGTATGCAATTAAGCAACGAAGAAGAAGACTATAACTTATCCTTGTCTAAATTTGAGTCTATGTTGAAAACCAACAAAGTGCTCTTTTTTGACTCTGAGGAATTTGAAGAAATCATTCTTCATTATCTCGATATGGGTAAGGCCGCTTTAGCTAAAAAAGCATTAAAGTTAGCACTTGATCAACACCCCAAATCAACAGGACTAAAACTAGTCCAAGTGGAGATGTTAGTCTATGATGACAAACTAGAATTAGCCGAAAAATTGCTAAATGAATTATATGCAATCGAACCTACGAACGAAGAGATATACATTCAAAAAGCAAATATATACTCTAAAAGAGACCAACACGAAAAAGCAGTTGAGTTATTAAAAATTGCTTTAAAATATACCGATGATTATGCTGATGTCTATAATTTAATAGGTATGGAATACTTATTCATGGATAATTTCGAATTAGCGAAAGAAAGTTTTATCAAATGCTTAGAGGAAGACTTAGAAGATCAATCTGCATTATATAATGTTGTTTATTGCTTTGAATTTTTAGATCAAAATCAAGAAGCGATTACTTTCTTAAATGAATATATTGAAAAAAATCCATACAGTGAGATTGCTTGGCACCAAGTAGGTCGATTGCATTACGGTGTAAAAGAATATGAAAATGCAATTCGCGCTTTCGATTACGCGACTTTAATAGAAGATGAATTCTTAGGAGCGTTTATGGAAAAAGCGAAAGCTTTTGAAAGACTTAAAAAATATAAGGAAGCTATTGAAAGTTACGAAAGAACTATAGAGCTAGATGATGCAACTTCATATGCATTACTAAGAATAGGAAAATGTCACGAGAAATTAGGAAATAAAGCACTTGCTCTAAAATATTTTAATCAAACAGTGCATGAAGATCCGCTTCTTGATAAAGGATGGATTGCAATTACTGACTTTTATGTTCGCCAAAAAAACTTTCAAAAAGCACTTTTCTTTGTCAACAAAGCATTAGCAATTGATAATCAAAATCAATTGTACTGGAAGCGATATGCCTCTATAAATAAACAAATGAACTTTTTTGAGGAAGCAGAGTTTGGATATAGAAAAGCAGTCGAATTTGGAGACCACTCTTTAGAAACATGGTTGTTTTGGGTTGATATTCTTCAATTTTTAGGAGAATTTGATAGCGCAATAAAAACATTGCTGCAGGCGTCTGAATATTTTCCGGAAGAAAACGAAGTTGAATATCGATTAGCTGGATTGTATTATATGCAAGCTGACAATACTAAAGCAAAATTTCATTTGAGTAATGCTTTACGACTAAACTTTGATAACAAAGTTGTTCTCGAGGAATTATATCCGGTAGTTTGGGCAAGAAAAATAGTTCAGAATCATATCTTAAAATACATAAAACCATAATGATTGAAATAGTAAAAAAGCGTTTTGGTTTGTTGGGTAGAAATATAAGCTACTCCTTTTCTAAAGGATATTTTACTGAGAAATTTAGTAATGAAAACTTTGAAGGTTGTACTTATGAGAATTTTGATATTCAAGAAATTACAGCTTTCCCTGAGATTATTAGAGACAATTTAGAATTAAAAGGTTTGAGCGTTACAATTCCTTACAAAGAAACTGTAATTTCTTTCTTGGATAAATTATCAAAAAAAGCAAAGAAAATTGGTGCTGTTAATACGATTAAAGTTTCCAAAAAAGGCAAGCTTAAAGGATATAACACTGACTATTTTGGCTTTAAAAAATCGTTAAAACCTCTATTAAATAAAAGTCATCAGCGAGCATTAATCTTAGGAACAGGTGGCGCTTCAAAAGGTGTAGCTTTCGCTTTGGACGAGTTAAAGATTTCCTATACATTTGTTTCTAGAGAAGCGAAAGAAAATGCAATTAGTTATGAAGCTATTAATGCTTTAACATTTGAAAATTATCAAATCATAATTAATTCAACTCCAGTAGGAACAAGTCCTAATATTGATGCTTTTCCACTAATTCCTTACGAGTATTTTACAGAAAAGCATATTGCTTATGATTTAATTTACAATCCAGAAGAAACACAATTTTTAAAAAAAGCAAAAGAACGAGGCGCTAAAACAAAAAATGGTTTAGATATGCTTATTTTTCAGGCCGAGAAAGCATGGGAAATTTGGAATAAATAAAACTAAAACACAAAGGCATCTACCAATATTTCAAGCTATAACCCTTAAAAGTTATAGCTTTTTTTTTATTTACAAGGTTTTCAAATACCTAAAAATAATTAATACTTAGGCAAGAATGTTCAGCTTAATAATTTATAATCACTTTAAATCGATTGTTTTCCATCAAAAGTGCCCATAATTAGCATATTAATTTTGTACTTTCATAGGGCTTTAGTACCTTTCGCAATAGATACAATTAAAAACCTTACACATTGAACAAATGTTAGAAGAAAAGAATGATAACCTGTCTCGTAATGAAAACGAAACAGATGGAAACGTGGAAAACAGTGCGGTTGATACAAACCAATCTCCAACGGATAATTTAGAGCAATCCGCATCTACGGAAATGACTGAAGAACCTGCTGAAGACAATGTTGTAAATCCAGAAGAAAGTAATTCCGCTGATGTCGTTGAAACGAAAAATCAGAACGCCGTTGACGCTATCGCAGATTCCAATGCTGAAGAAAGTGAAGATGAAACGCTGAAAGAACGTCATGCTATTCCTATGCAAGATTATGATACTTTATCATTAGAGGAATTAGTAGACGAGTTATCTAATTTAGTTTCGAACGAAAAAGTATTATCTGCTAAAGATCATATTGAAGAAATTAAAAAATCATTCTTAGCAAAATACAATCATCTTTTAGAAGAGAAAAAAGAAGAATTCCTTGCTGAAAATCAAGATCCAAATGAAGATTTCCAATATCATTCTCCTCTAAAAACAAATTTCGATAAATATTATTCCATTTTTAGAGATGCTAAAAACATGCATTTCAAAAGTTTGCAAACTAATCTAAAATCTAATTTAGAAAATAGATTAGCAATCGTTGAGGAACTTAAAGAACTTATAGATCCTCAAGCAAACATTAAAGACACCTTAAAACATTTTAATGATTTAAGAGACCGTTGGAAAAATGCAGGACCAATTCCTAAAGACAAATACAATCATGTATGGAATAATTTCCATTTCCACGTAGAGAATTTTTACGATTATTTACACTTAGATAGAGAAGCAAGAGATTTAGACTTTAAGCACAATCTTGAGCAAAAACAAAAAATAGTTGCACGTGTCGAAGAACTAGTAAACGAAGCGGACATCAATAAAGCTTTTAGAGAATTACAGGATTTACATAGAATTTGGAAAGAAGATATCGGTCCAGTTTCTAGAGAACACCGTGATGATATCTGGAATAAGTTTAGTGAATTAACTAAACAAATGCATGATAAAAGAGAAGTTCTATTTGAAAACCAAAGAGGTACAGAGCAAGAAAATCTAGAAAAGAAAAAAGAGATAATCGCTCAAATTGAAGTTTTAGCAACTGAGAAAGTTAATGCTCATTCACAATGGCTTGCACAGATTGAAAAAGTAGAAGCTTTACGTACTGCTTTTTTCTCAGCTGGCAAAGTCCCTTCCGACGTAAATGAAGAAACGTGGTCTGCTTTTAAAACTGCTGTTAGAAATTTTAATTCTTTCAAAAACTCTTTTTACAAAGATATTAAGAAGGATCAAAACGATAATTTAAGTAAAAAAACGGCGCTTGTAGCCAAGGCTAAAGAGTTACAAGAAAGTACAGATTTTGCTGCTACAACTCCTATCATGAAGCAAATTCAAGAAGAATGGAAGCAAATAGGTCATGTACCAAGAAAATATTCAGATAAAATCTGGAAAGAATTTAAAGATGCTTGTAATCATTATTTTGAGAAGTTAAAAGAGCAAAAAAACGAAGAAAATAGTGAAGAAGTAGAAGCATTCGATAACAAGAAAGCCTATTTAGAAACACTAAGAGAGTTTCAACTGATAGGTGAGCATAAAGCAGATTTAGACGCTATAAAATTGCACATCGAAACTTGGAAAAACTTTGGTAAAGTTCCTTTTCCAAGAAGACATATCGAAGGTAAGTTCAATAAAATACTAGATGCTCTTTTTGAAAAATTAAATCTAAGTAAAAAAGATACTGAGATGATGCGTTTTTCAAATAGAATGGATCATTTATCTGAAAGTAACGATACACGCAAGCTTGATAATGAGAAGATTTTTATCATGCGCAAAATTGAAGAAGTTCAAAATGAAATTTTCCAATTAGAAAATAACATTCAGTTTTTCACCAATACGCGTAACGCTAAAAAAGAAAACTCTATAGTTCTAGAAGTTAGAAAAAACATAGCAATTCATAAAGAAACGCTTACTGTTTGGAAAGAAAAACTTAAACAGTTGCGAAATCTTAACGTAGAATAAACTACAAATAAGCTTATAAAGTAGTAACCTCGAACAAATACTGTTCGAGGTTTTTTTTTATCTGTGTTAATTCGCAGAATAACCTTCATTTACAGGAAAGAATGACTCATAATCAAATCCAATGGCTATATTTACATTATGGATTGGTTAAGGAGAACAATACTTATTATTGGACTTTCATTAGTTATTTTCGCTGCTTTTACTGCTAGCAAATCATTGGGTGACTCCATCGAAATAGAAAAAACAGCACCTTCTTATTCACCAGACAGTATACATAGTTCTGTTTTTATTCAGCCTCAAACTACAGCTGCTTTTATATTACAGTATAAAACACAAAGCTACACTGTAGTAAAATATTTAGAAAGCTATTTAGCTTTACTTCCAGAGTTTAAAATTAAGACTCTTTTCATCCGTTATGCGAATCAAGACATCAATCGATGCGAGATGGTTTCGCTACTCTTATTTCCGTATCACTCTTTTTGGTAAAATATATTCTTACTTCTATTATTAAGAGACTTTTTTAATTCTCGCAATTAACACAAATTAATATTATTTACTCAAACTATTTGAACAAATCAATTGGTTCAAGTCATCTTGTTATATAAACACCTAAAATTAAAAAAAATGGAAACTTCAATTACAATTATCGGACTTGCATTATCTTTCTTAATCGCTATTCCAATATTCTACTCAATACGATCAAATTCACTTAACAAATCAAAAATTAATTCGATTATAAATCAATACTCTCAGCCAGGAAATTTTAAATTTGAGGTGATAGACACATTAAATAAAAAAGTTTTGGCTTTCGACGAACACAATAAAGGATTTATTTTAATGGATTTTAACCCGAAGACAGAGTCTAATTCATTTATCAATTTAAATGATGTACAATCTTGTAAAGTGAACGTTACTAAGGACAGCACTACTGATGATACAAATCAAGTAGATTTAGAGTTCCAATATAAGAATAGTAAAAAATCAGAATCTATTCCATTTTACAAAATAGTCAATGACCAAATGGGACAACTTTGCTTATACGAAGATCATCAGCTTGCAAAAAAATGGAAATCACTAATTGATAACTGTATTACTAAATAATTTAAAAGAGACTTTAAAAAGGTCTCTTTTTTTTTGTCTTTTTCTAACATGATAAATATCATTTTAAATATTTAGTGTTAGGAGTACTTTTGGATATTACTAAAAGCTTTTATTATGAAAAACTCCTTAATTCAAAAATACAACGTTCCAGGTCCCAGATACACTAGTTATCCTACGGTTCCCTATTGGGATGAAGCTGATTTTTCATATGAAGCATGGACTGACACCTTAAAAAAATCATTTATACAAAGTAACGGTCCAGAAGGAATAAGTCTTTATATACATCTTCCTTTTTGTGAAAGTCTATGCACTTTTTGTGGATGTAATAAGCGTATCACAAAAAACCACAGTGTAGAAAATCCTTATATAGAAGCTGTCTTAAAAGAATGGTCAATCTACTGTAAAATATTAGGAGAAAAGCCAACTGTAAAAGAAATCCATTTAGGAGGCGGAACGCCTACTTTTTTCTCCCCAAAAAATCTAGAGGATTTAATAAACGGTATTTTCACAAGCGCAACTAAAGCAGAAAATTATGAATTTAGTTTTGAAGGACATCCTAACAATACCTCTTATGAGCATTTGCAAAAGCTATACGATTTAGGTTTTAGAAGAGTAAGCTACGGAGTACAAGATTATTCTGCAAAAGTGCAGAAAGCAATTCATAGAGAACAACCCTTTCACAACGTTGCAAAGGTTACTTTCTGGGCTAGAGAAATAGGTTATACTTCGATAGGCCACGATATCATATTTGGTTTACCATTTCAAGAACTTGATGATATTATCGATACGATAGAAAAAACAAAATCATTACAACCTGATCGATTGGCATTTTACAGTTATGCTCACGTTCCGTGGATAAAAGGAAACGGTCAGCGTGGTTTTAAAGATGAAGATATACCAAAAGATGACAAGAAAAGATTGTTATATGAAACAGGTAAAAAACTACTTTTCGAAAATGGTTATCACGAAATAGGAATGGATCATTTTGCCTTAGAAACTGATAGTCTTCATGATGCTTTTGAAAACGGAAAATTACATCGTAATTTTATGGGTTACAGCTCTTCAAAAACACAATTAATGATAGGTTTAGGCGTTTCATCTATTAGCGATAGTTGGTATAGTTTTGCACAAAATGTAAAAAACTTAGAAGATTATTACCAAATATTAGAATGGGATAAAATACCTATTTATCGCGGACATTCGCTGACAAATGAAGATTTAATAATCAGAAAACACATCTTGAATTTAATGTGCCAATTTGAAACTTCATGGGAAAATAAAGATGTTTACTTTGAAGAAATTCCGGATGTTCTAATTCAATTGAAAGAAATGGAAAACGATGGCTTACTTATTATTAAAGAAAACAGTATCGAAGTAACAGATGCTGGCAAACCTTATGTTCGAAATATCTGCATGGCATTTGATCTTCGATTAAAACGAAAAGCTCCGGAAACCGAATTGTTTTCGATGACAATATAAATTCTTAGTTAAATAAAAAAAACACGTTTACAGCGTGTTTTTTTTTTTAGTATGGTTACTAATACGTTAGTGACAATTTGGATCTTCTTGAACGAACAAGCTCATATTGGATGGCGAGATATAAGGAATTCCTAATCCTAAACCTCTCAAAATAAACAAGCATCCGATTAAAACAGCAACGTATGGAATTAATTTTTGGATTTTATTTCTAACAGGCATTGTCAAGTACGAATTAATGTACACAATACTACTCATCATAGGAACTGTACCAAGACCAAATAATATCATATACAAAACTCCAAGACTTTCACTTTGCATCGCAATTGCGCCAAAGAGAGCGACATAAACCATTCCACACGGTAAAAATCCGTTTAATAAACCAATAGTAAATAATGATTTATAGCTTTTGTTTCTAAATTGACTTCCTAAGGCTATCTTAATTTTCGAGATTAATCTATACGCTGGTTTAGAAAAATTATATTTTGCGAAAATCTTCTCTGGTATCAACACTACAATAATCGTTGCGGCACCTATGAATATCGATAAATTTTGCTGAATTCCTGCTAAGAAGAAACCTTTACCTAGAAGTCCGAAAACAAATCCGATAGTTCCGTAAGCAGTTAATCGTCCAATATGATATGTAATTATTTGTGTTACCTTTTTAGCTTGATTCGTTCGATCTACAGGCAACATCATCGCAATAGGTCCGCACATACCTATGCAATGAAAACTACTTATTAAACCGAATATAAACGCTGAGTATAGCATTTTACTATATAGGATATTATAAAGATTAAAAGCCATAATGTCAATATTTGACTTTATGGCTTTTATCTAATTAATGTAAATTGTTTCTTTAGTCAAATATAATTTTCCATCATATTGCCATTCCATGTTAATGTCCCATCGACCGCCTGCCAAACTTTTTTTAGGTATGAGCAAAGTAGTAGCATCAGATAATGAAATAGGAATTTCGAAATCTAATTTTTTGTTAGACGGTCTATAAAGGGACACTTTTCCTTTGATATTTTTTGGAACTAAAGTTTTTGGAAAAACAACAGTAACTCCTTCTTCCATTATAGTAATTATAGGTTTTGATTTTAAATCTTGAGCATTTTGAATGCGCTCCATCTCATCACCAAATTTAGCATCGTGCTTATAATATTCTTCTACGACCAAATCATTATCGTATTTTGAATCTGATTGAACTTTTATAACAAAATACAATATGAACGAAATAAACAAACTGAAAGCAATGACAATTGCTGTTCCCCAATTAATTTTCATGATATTTTATTTAATAATTTGAAGTATTGCAAAAGTGTTAATCGAAACTTCGTGGACTTAAAAAGTTAGTCGTACTCGTTTCAATTTTCTTATCACCATCGTAAACTTCGATCTTCAATTTTGTTTTATCGCTATCCAATAAATTTTTATTGATTTCGACAAATAATGTACCACCACTCATTCCTTGTTTTGGCACTTTTAATTCTTGTTTACCTACTACATTCAAAGTACCATTTATACCAACTAATTTAAAATGAACATCATTAAAATCATTGTTAGTTTTATTAATAATTTTGAAAGTGTAGATATTACTTATATTATCTCCTTTATGTTGGAATAGCTGCCCTGGTAAACGTAAAATTGTAGCTTCAACATCAGTACGTAAGAATAAAAGACCAATTAAAATTCCTGTAAGAATAAACAATACAGCTGAATATCCCTTAATTCTTGGCGTTATCTTAAACTTATTTTTTTTCTCAATTTCCTCTTCTGATGCATAACGGATTAAACCTCGTGGCAAACCGATGTTATCCATAATAACATCACATTCATCAATACAAGCCGTACAATTCACGCATTCCATTTGAGTACCATTACGAATATCAATTCCGGTAGGACAAACATGCACACACTGTTTACAATCAATACAATCTCCTTTTCCACTTGCAGCGCGATCTTCTTGCTTATTGTATTTTGCTCTTCCTAATTCCTTTTCACCTCGTACAAAGTCATAAGCTACATTTATAGATTTATCATCTAATAATACACCTTGTAACCTTCCATACGGACAAGCAATAATACATACTTGCTCTCTAAACCATGCAAAAACAAAATAAAATATACCTGTGAAGATTAGTAAAGAAATCAAAGTACTCATGTGATTAACAGGTCCTTCATCAATCATTAAAAATAGTTTATCACTACTAATTAAATAGGCAAGAAATACATTAGCAATAAAAAACGAAATAATAAGAAACACAGTCCATTTAAGTGCTTTTTTTCTAATTTTCTCCGCGTTCCACTCTTGTTTCTCTAGACGAATTTGAGCTCCTCTATCCCCTTCAATCAAATATTCAATTCGACGAAAAACCATCTCTAAAAATATAGTTTGCGGACAAATCCATCCACAAAATATCCGTCCAAAAATCACAGTAAACAGAATTACGAATACGACACCTACCAGTAAAAAAAGAACAAAAATGTAGAAATCCTGTGGCCAAAATGGAAATCCGAAAATATTAAATCGACGTTCAAGAATATTAAACATCATGAACTGATTGCCATTAATCTTTATAAAAGGATTAGCGACAAGAATAATTAGTAAAATGTAACTAACCCACTTCCTATAATCGTAAAACCTACCTGAAGGTTTTTTTGGAAAAATAAATTTTCTACTACCATCTACATCTATCGTTCCAATAGTATCTCTAAAAGCTTCATCTGGTAATTTTGACATTTTTTTAATTTTAAAAAAAATTAATGAAGAGCTTTAAAAAATAATTTTTCTAAAGCTCTTTTATTATGATATTACTTTACTTGTGTAGAGTCAATAGCATTTGGTACCGGAATTGTAGTAGATTTAGCAGCATCTTTGTCTACCCAAACTTCACCTTCTGCTTCTTTTGCATCAGCTGGATCACTTCCTCGTAATGAGATAATGTAACTCGCTACCTTTTGCATTTCTTTAGGCTTTAAAGTTCCTTTCCATGCAATCATACCTTTACCATCACGTCCACCATTTACTAGTGTGTGGAATATATTTTTTATCCCGCCACCTAAAATCCAGTAATCATCTGTTAGGTTTGGACCAATTTGTCCACCTGCATCTGCTCTATGACATGCTGCACAATTTGTTATATATATTTCCTTTCCTGCTGATAAATCTGCTGCTGCAGTTAATACTGTTACTGTTTCTTCGTCCATCATATCAGGAGCAGTTTTCATATATTCTGCTACTTCAATTTTAGCTTGAGCGATCTCTTTAGCCAACTCCATTTCTTGGTCATCAGCACCTAAGATTTCGAATCTAACCATATAAACAATTCCAAAAACAATAGAAGCATAGAATAAATATACCCACCATGGCGGAAGATTATTATCTAATTCTTTAATACCATCGTAATCGTGCTCTAACAGCAATTGATCTTCACTTACTATTGTAGATTCTGGTCTTACAAAAGTTGATACTAATTTTTTATACCATTCGCTATCCGTAAAACTCTCATCACTTTTCTCTTGTAATTCGGCTTTTTCCTGTTCGGTCAGTAAATGATAGGTAATATTATCTACCGCTCTCATTGTAATTGATATCGCTATTAATACGAAAAGAAAAACTAGTAAGAAGACAGAAACCATAGGATACCTAATGAAAGCTGGTTGATTGCCCGAGTCTATGAAATATTCCATCGCCCCAAATGCAGCAAAGAAAATGACAATTACGCTAACGTATGCTGGAATTAATTTTTTCATTCTATATATTATTAAAAAATTATACTATTTTATTGTCTTCTAATGGCATTTGGCTCAACTCGTCTATTCTCTCTTTTTTATAGGAAAAAACCCAAATTCCTAATCCTACAAAAAAGGAGAAAAATATTAATAACGATATGATTGGAAATGTTTCCACACCATCAATTGTCTCTAAATTATGTTTTACTTGTTCGAACATGACTTTATAATTTTAGTACTATTTCTTTACTTTTATATCAGTTCCAAGTCTTTGCATATAAGCAATCATAGCTACAATTTCTCTTTCGTTCATTGGAACAAATTCCTCACCTCTAGCTGCTGCTTTTTGCTTGCTTTCCTCGTAACTTTTCACAAAATCTGGATCGTTTTTCAAACTTTCTTCAATCGAAATTGCTTGTTTTCTTAGGTTATCTAATCCACCAGCTACTTCAGCTTCAGTGTACGGAACACCTAATGTTACCATCACTTCCATTTTCTTTTGAGTATGAGAAATGTCCATTGCTTTATTATCAAACAACCATTTGTATCCAGGCATAATAGAACCGGCTGAAATACTTTGTGGGCTCCAGAAGTGGTTAAAGTGCCAGTTGTCATTGTATTTACCACCTACTCTTAATAAATCTGGTCCTGTACGTTTTGATCCCCACAAGAATGGATGGTCATAAACAAACTCACCTGCTTTAGATTGTGGTCCATAACGTTCCACTTCACTACGGAAAGGACGTACAGACTGAGAGTGACATCCTACACAACCTTCACGAATGTATAAATCACGTCCTTCTAATTCTAGCGGAGAATATGGTTTAACACTTGTAATTGTTGGTATATTCGATTTAACCATTATCGTAGGTACAATTTGAATCACACCTCCAATTAAAATAGCGATTGTTGCTAAAATTGTTAACTGAATTGGTTTTCTTTCCAACCAAGGGTGGAATTTTTCTCCTTTAACTCTTCCAGAGCTAATTCTTACTAATGCTGGAGCTTCAGCTAATTCATCTTCAATTACAGATCCTGCTCTTAGTGTTTGAATGATGTTATACACTAAAACAAGCATTCCAGTTAAATAAAGACATCCACCAATAGCTCTCATCCAATACATTGGCATGATTTGAGTTACCGTTTCAAGGAAGTTACCATACGTTAAAGTTCCGTCTGGATTAAATTGTTTCCACATAGATGCTTGCAAGAAACCTGCAACATACATTGGTATTGTATATAATATAATACCTAAAGTACCAATCCAAAAGTGGAAGTTAGCTAACTTTAAAGAGTACAAAGTAGTTTTAGACATTCTAGGAACCAACCAATAAATCATACCGAATGCTAAGAAACCATTCCATGCTAATGCACCTACGTGAACGTGTGCAATAATCCAGTCCGTGTAGTGCGCGATAGCATTTACGTTTTTAAGAGACAACATTGGACCTTCAAAAGTAGCCATACCATAACCAGTAATTGCAACAACGAAGAATTTCAAAACAGGATCAACACGTACTTTATCCCAAACACCTCTTAATGTTAACAATCCATTAATCATACCTCCCCAAGATGGAGCAAGCAACATAATTGAGAATGCAACACCTAAGTTTTGCGCCCAGTTAGGTAATGCCGAATATAACAAGTGGTGCGGTCCAGCCCAGATATAAATAAAAATTAAAGACCAGAAGTGAACAATAGATAGTCTATATGAGTAAACCGGACGATTAGCAGCTTTAGGTACAAAGTAATACATCAAACCTAAGAAAGGAGTCGTTAGGAAAAATGCAACTGCGTTATGACCATACCACCATTGAACTAATGCATCTTGAACTCCTGCATAAACAGAATAACTTTTCCAAGCAGATACCGGAATCTCTAAATTGTTGAAAATATGCAATACCGCAACAGTAACGAAAGTTGCTAAGTAAAACCAGATCGCAACATATAAGTGGCGCTCTCTACGTTTTATCATAGTCCCAATCATATTGATTCCCATTACAACCCAAATAATGGTAATTGCAATATCAATAGGCCACTCCAGCTCAGCATATTCTTTTGAAGAACTATAACCCAAAGGCAGTGTTATAGCGGCTCCAACAATAATTAATTGCCAACCCCAGAAGTGAATATTACTTAATAAATCACTAAACATTCTCGCTTTAAGCAATCGCTGCATGGAATAATACATTCCAGCAAAAAAAGCATTTCCTACAAAAGCAAAAATAACAGCGTTTGTATGTAAAGGTCTCAACCTACCGTAGCTTAACCACGATATTCCATCGGTCATGTTTGGGAAAAGAAACATAAAGGCCAATGTGAGCCCAACTATCATCCCTACTACACCGAAAGCGATAGTAGCAAAAATGAATTTCTTTACAATTTTGTTGTCATAATAAAACTGCTGCATTTCCATAATTAAATTTGTTTTTTATTTTAATTTTAATGTTTGAAGTCAATAGAACTGGACTATTTATCCTGCTCCTTTTCTTCAATTTCTTCTAATTGTGTTACTTTTTTTGGAGATTTCATCAACTCATCATCAAAAAGCATTCTGACAGACGGTGTGTAATCATCATCGTATTGTCCTGTTTTGACCGCTGTTATAAAGGCAATAAAAAAGCCAATCGCAATGATTATACTGATGGTTATTAATAAATAAATGACACTCATACCTAAGTTTATGTGAACAAAATTACTGTGATTATTTTACGCAAAACATGACAATTGTCATACATATTGACAAACGTTAAATAAATGTGAAGATAGACAATTATTTTAATTTTGAATTTATTTCTTCTTGGAGTAGTAGCTACTCATCACTGTCACAAAGCTAACAATTGTTATAGTGCTCAGCGGCATTATAATAGCTGCAACTAGTGGCAGCAAATTTCCCGTCACTGCAAATGAAAGACCTACTACATTATATAATAAAGACAGTGCAAAACTCATCTTAATTGTAGTAATAGAATTCTTAGAAAAGTTGAGGAAATAGTTTAATTTTTTAAATTCAGAAGCATCTAAAATAGCATCACAAGCGGGAGAGAAGACATTTACATTTTCTGAAATTGAAATCCCTACATTACTTTGTGCCAAAGCACCAGCATCGTTCAAACCATCGCCCACCATCATAACGTTACTACCACTATCTTGCAAGTTTTTAATAAACTCTAATTTTTGTTCTGGTTTTTGATTAAAAACGAGCTCAGTTCCCTTAGGTAACAATTCCTCTAACACCGAGCGCTCACCTTCATTATCTCCAGATAAAACTTTGATTTTATACTGCTTACTTAAAACATTAAATAACTCCTCTAAACCATCTCTGTACTGATTGTTAAAAATAAACTTTCCATAATACACCTCATCAATTTTTATATGAACTGACGTTTGCTTAAGATTAGAATTTTCTATTTTCTCTACAAAAGCCGCAGAACCAATTAAAATATGGTAACCAAAAATTTGCGACTTAATACCTTTTCCAACGATCTCTTCGAAATAATCAACTTTCATTTTTTTAGCATTCGAAGCAGATTTATTTTCTAAAATTGGTAAAGGCAAATAATCATATAACATCCGACTCAATGGATGATTAGAAGCGCGAAGGACATTTTTTATCAACAATAAATTTTCATCTGATAATTCATCGCCTTCATAAGAGATATTTGATTTTTTATTCGTCGTAATTGTTCCTGTTTTGTCGAAAACAATGGTATCAACTTTTGCCAATTGCTCGATCACTAATGCGTTCTTCAGATAAAATTTCTGCTTACCCATAATTCGCAATACATTGCCAAAAGTAAAAGGTGCTGTTAATGCTAGAGCGCACGGACACGCGACAATTAAAACAGCTGTGAAAACATTAAAAGCGATATTAGCATCTATAAAAATCCAATATCCAAATGATGCAAAAGCAATTAATAAAAGTATTGGTGTGAAATAGCGAGAAATGCTATCTGTAATGGTTTTGTGTTTCTGCTCGACATTTTTTTGGAAAACATCATTACTCCACAACTGCGTTAAATAACTTTGAGAAACTGAATGTAAAACTTCCATTTCGATAACTTTCCCTATTTGCTTTCCGCCTGCAAAAACTTTGTCACCTGATTTCTTTGCAATCGCAACGGCTTCACCTGTAACAAAACTATAGTCTATTTCAGCTTGTTCTGAGATTAAGATTCCATCCACAGGAATCAATTCCTGGTTCCTTATTAGTAAACGATCTCCTTTTTCGACCTCATAAATTGGCACACTTTCCTCTGAGGAGTCTGCTTTAATTTTAGTAATTGCAATTGGGAAATAGGATTTAAAATCTCTTTCGAAACTCAAGAAACTATAAGTTTTGATTTGGAACATTTTACCTAAAAGCATAAAGAAAATCAATCCTGTCAAACTATCAAAAAAGCCTGAACCGTAATCCATTATGATATCAAATGCACTTCTAACAAACATTACCACAATTCCTAAAGCTATAGGAATATCGATATTTAGCATTTTAGTTTTAATGCTTTTGTATGCGGAAACGTAGTATCCACTAGCCGAGTAAAAGAAACTTGGCATAGCCAACGCAAAAATTAACCATCTAAAGAAACCACGGTATTGATCAAGCCAGTACTCTTTTACTTCAAAATATTCAGGAAATGATAATAACATCACATTCCCAAAACAGAAGAAAGCAACGCCTAATTTGTAAGTTAGCGTGCGATCCACTTTATTATCTCCAGTTTCATAGTTTTCTAAACTAATATAAGGCTCATAGCCTATCGAACTGAGTAAGTAAACAATACTTTTGATGGTTACGATTTCAGGATTATAGGTAATTCGAACCTTCTTTTCAGGAAAATTAACTTGAGAAGTACTTATTCCTTTTTGAAGACGCTGTAGATTTTCCAAAATCCAAATACACGAGCTACAGTGTATGTGTGGAATGTTAAGTGAAATAATAGCGGTTGAATTCTCTTCGAATTCCAAAAGTTTGGATACAATGCTTTCATTATCTAAAAAATCATATTTACCTTTAATATCCTGCGGAGTTGCTCCAGGTGATTTTTCAAAATCATAATAGCAAGACATATCATTCAGACTAAAAATTTCATAAACCGTTTTACAACCGTTACAACAGAAAATTTTAGCATCAAAAACAATTTCGTCCTCTTTTATAATATCTAAACCACAATGGAAACAGTTTTGTGTGTCCATAACATTGCTCATTTTACCTAGGGCAAAGGTTGCTAAATTGATTCACTTAAAAAAATGATATTTGTCATATAAATGTCTAAATTTGTCAAGTTAAAAACCCATCTTCTATTATGAGTAAATGTGAACAATGTATCGTCAGAGAATTTAGCTCACTAAAAGCACTTACAAAAGACGAGCTTTTAAAAATTTCTGATTGTAAAACCTCTCACATTATTAAAAAAGGGGAAGTTATATTTGAAGAAGGAGAAAATGTAAATGGAATTTACTGCATAAAAGATGGTATTTGCAAGTTAACAAAACTCAGCGCAAATGGTAAAGATCACATTGTCAAATTAGTTACAAAAGGCGAACTATTAGGACAACGCTCAATGATTAGTGAAGAGCCTGTGAACCTAAGTGCAGTTGCCTTAGAAGACATGCAAGTTTGTTTTATTCCAAAGAAAGAAGTAATGGGATTTTTCGATAAAAACAATCAGTTCTCTATGAATGTTATGAAATCGATATGCGGTGATTTAAGAGATGCCGATGACCATATGGTTAATTTAGCTCAGAAAACTGTAAAAGAAAGATTAGCAGAAGTACTTCTTTATCTGCACGATACTTTTGGCAAAAACGAAGATAATTCATTGAAAGTTCAGCTTTCTCGTGATGAATTAGCAAGCATGATAGGAACAGCTACTGAAAGCTGTATTCGTTTACTTTCAGATTTCAAGAAATTAGAATTGATTGAATTATCAGGTAAAAAAATAGTCCTTAAAGATATTAGTAAGCTGAAAAAAATTAGCCGAACAGTTTAATTTAGGCTTTTTTATTCATTACCAAATAATAAACTGGAACTCCTAAAGCGACAATACAAAGTCCTAAACCCGTATTGAAAGTATCATAGATTAATAAAGTTAAACAGATACCTGTTGTAATTACAATGTAGATGGCAGGAACAAGTGGATAACCAAACGCTTTGTAAGGTCGATCAGCATCTGGTTCTTTTTTTCGAAGGATAAAAACACCCATGATTGTTAATATATAAAACAGTAGCGATGCAAAAGTCGCATACGTAAGTAAATCTCCAAATTTGCCAGAAACACATAATACACAAGCCCAAATACATTGAACCCATAAAGCCTTTGCAGGAACTTGGTTTTTATTAAGTTCAGTTGCTTGTTTAAAAAACAATCCATCTTTAGCCATTGCAAAAAACAATCTTCCACCAGAGAGAATTAAGCCGCTATTACATCCAAAAGTGGATACCATAATTAATGCTGCCATTACAAAAACGCTCATATTTCCCATAATCATACTTGCAGCTGCAGCACCTACTCTATCGTTGCTCGCAAACATGATTCCGTTATTAGCTACATCAGTAACTCCAGGAGTTCCATGCAGCGGCAATAAAGCTAAATACGCTAGATTTGCTAGTACGTAGATAACAGTCACTATCAAAGTACCCAAAAATAAACTGCGAGGAATATTCTTTTTCGGCTCTTTAATTTCCCCAGCAATAAATGTAACATTATTCCATGCGTCACTTGAGAAAAGTGAATTGATTATGGTTGCTCCTGCAGCTCCTAAAAGTGCCATTCCAGCAAGTTTAGTAACTGTGATTGTTCCATCAGGGTTAGCAACTGTTTTACTAGCCTCCCACATATTTGTAAAATTATCTGAGAGGATATTTGTTTGCAAGCCCACATACAATCCTAAAATAATTAATGCAAAAAGCGCAATTAATTTTGCTGAAGTAAGAATCAATTGAACGGTTTTGCCGCTTTGAATCCCTTTAGTATTAATAAAAGTCAACAAAACAATACTAAAAATTGCTAAAACTTTTTGGTACGAAAAAATAAAAGTTGCACCAATAGTAAATATCGTTGTATCTAAAACTGGAAAGAATATTGCAGCATAATTAGCAAATGTTACTGCAATGGCTGCAATAACTCCCGTTTGAATCACTGTAAAAACAGTCCATCCATATAGAAACGAAATTAATCGTCCGTATGCTCTTTGAATATATACAAATTGTCCACCGGCATTAGGCATCATTCCAGCTAATTCTCCATAACTTAATGCAGCTGCAACAGTTATTAATCCTGTCACAATCCATATTATTAAAAGCCAAGCTGCAGAGCCAATATCTCTCGCCATGGCAGAAGTAACAATAAAAATCCCTGAACCTATCATAGAACCTGCGACTAAACTCGTCGCATCTATTAATCCTAAAGAACGCTTTAACTCGGTTTTATTTTCTGCCATTGGTTAATTTACTTATCTACAGTCAATCTAGTAAAGTAGAACTGAATACTTGTTATTGAATATTATCTTATGAACACGTTCCCCTATTCACTTTTTACTAAGAAAAGAACACTTTCTACTGAGCACTTATAGCTTTTTCGCTTCTTCCCAAAATTGAAATATTTGAAAATCAAAGATTTTCAATTTCTACTTTTTGGTAATACGCTTCGCTTCTTCCCAAAATTGGAATATTTGAAAATCAAAGATTTTCAATTTCTACTTTTTGGTAATACGCTTCGCTTCTTCCCAAAATTGAAATATTTGAAAATCAAAGATTTTCAATTTCTACTTTTTGGTAATACGCTTCGCTTCTTCCCAAAAAACATCCATTTCAGCTAAGGTCATATCCATCAGTGGTTTTCCAAGCTCTCCAGCTTTACTTTCTAAATACTGAAAACGCTTGATAAATTTTTTATTGGTGCGTTCTAATGCATCTTCTGGATTTACTTTTAGAAATCTAGCGTAATTTATCATCGAAAATAAAACATCCCCAAATTCGTCTTCAATTTTATCTTGATCACCAGCTTCGACTTCAACTTGTAGTTCAGCCAATTCTTCCTGCACTTTATCCCACACTTGATGCGATTCCTCCCAATCAAATCCCACACCTTTTACTTTATCTTGAATTCGGCTCGCTTTTACTAATGCAGGCAAACTTTTTGGCACTCCTTCTAAAACAGATTTTTTGCCTTCTTTTAGTTTAAGTTTTTCCCAATTTTGCTTTACTTCTTCTTCATCTTTTACAACAACATCACTGTAGATATGCGGATGACGATGTATTAGCTTTTCACATATTTCATTACAGACATCAGCGATATCAAAATCATTAGTTTCACTTCCAATTTTCGAATAAAAAACAATGTGCAATAAAACATCACCTAATTCTTTCTTGATCTCAGACATATCATTATCTAGAATAGCATCACCTAATTCATAGGTTTCCTCAATAGTTAAATGACGTAAGCTTTGCATGGTTTGCTTCATATCCCAAGGGCATTTTTCGCGCAAATCATCCATTGTATCTAATAATCTTCCGAAAGCTTGTAACTGGTTTTGTCTTGAATTCATTAGGACTCTATTTTTTAGTAAAAATAAAAAAATCCTGTTCAGAAAAAATAGCTGAACAGGATTAAATTGTATTTAAAAGTAAAATTATTCTTTCTCTACTTTTTCTTTTTTAGCTGGAGCCGCATCTGCAACGACCGCTGCTTCTTCCTCAACTGCAACAGCTGGAACTGTATCTACCACAAGACCTTTTGCTTGAAGCATATTGTACCAGTTTAAAACTTTTTTAATATCAGAAGGATAGACTCTTTCCTCATCATAATCCGGTAAAATCTCTTTAAAATAAGCCGTTAATGTTGCGTTATCCTCTTTGTGAGAAATTGCAGGTTGCTTATTCTCTTTATCAGCAATTTTTTGCATGATTTCAGACAGTGGTTTTTCACCTTCATACGTGTAAATAGAAATCTCAGATAATAAGCTCACATTACTTTTTAAGTTAACGGTGATTTTCTTTCCATCAACTAATGATTCTGCAACAAATCCTGTGCGAGTTTGTACTTGTAATACATATAAACCTGGTTTCCCAGAAATCGCTAATATTTTTTCTAAATTCATGTTTTTTGTAATTATTATTAAGAATTTGACTTATTATTTTTTCGTTAAAGACCAAGAACCATACCAACTGAAACGTAAACTTATCTTACCTTCCCTTTTTACCAAAAAATTTCATTCGGTAATCTTGAAACGTTTTACCTTCTAATATATTTTTTAATTTCTTTTGTATTAATCTTTTCTTTAATGTGGAAATTTTATCAGTAAACAAAATTCCTTCGATATGATCGTATTCATGCTGAATAACTCTAGCGATCAAACCATCAAAAACTTCCGTTTTCATAACAAAATCCTCTTCGCAATATTCGATAGTGATAGTAGGATTTCTATAAACATCTTCCCTAACATCAGGAATACTAAGACAACCTTCATTGAAACTCCACTCAACACCTTCTTCTTTAATCATTTTTGCATTAATAAAAGTCTTTTTAAATCCTTCTAATTGCTTTTGCGAAGCATCGTCTAAATCTTCATCATCACTAAATGGAGTGGTATCGATAACAAATAAACGAAGTGCCATTCCTATTTGAGGTGCAGCTAGTCCAACGCCACAAGCGTTGTACATTGTGTCGTACATATTAGTAATCGTTTCTTTCAAATTTGGATATTCTGGCGTAAGAATCTCTCCTGTTTTTCTTAAAACCGGATCACCGTATCCTATAATTGGTAAAATCATGCGAGTTATATTAATTATTATCGTCTATAATTAGAATTGCATTCTTTTTATTTCAGTTCGCAAAAATAGTAAAAAAATAGACAATGGATAATCATCTATTAATTATTACTGAATATTAACAATATTAACCAAAAGTTGGCCATTTATACTTTGAATAATACCTACAAATCTTACCTTTGCTGCAATACTACCTTATGATTAATAAAATTAGAAAATTTATAGACAGCACTTACTTTACGAATGCTATGAAAGTGACCATAGCAGCTGTTATTCCGGTTGTAGTATTTTCTTTTTTAGGACATTTTGCCATGGGATTTACTATGGCTCTTGGCGCTTTTTTTACGTATCCAAGCGACATTCCAAGTAGTTTAAAACACAAAATAAACGGCATTCTTGTAACTGCATTTTTAGTTGCAGGAATTAATCTCGTTGTGAATTTGATTCATCCTTATTCATGGGTTTTTTATCCATTTTTAATTTTGCTTATTTTTCTGCTATCAATGATATCTGTTTACGGGCATCGCGGCACTATGATTTCCTTTTCAGGATTAGTAACGGTTTCATTGTCATTCTCCAGCTTAAATACGGGTTGGGCTATTTTAGAGCACGCGGGCCTAATTCTGGCCGGTGGTTTATTTTATCTTACTGTCTCACTATTATTTTATTATATCAGACCGAACCGTTATGTCGAGCTACAAATTGCAGAGTGCATAAAATTAACCGCTAAATACTTGAAACTGCGCGGTGATTTATGGACCTTAAATAGTGATAAAAAAGTTATTATAGAAAAGCAACTTCATCTCCAAGTTGAGCTAAACTCAATACATCAAAATATTAGGGAGGTTCTTATTAATGGTTCGAATAATACTGCTTCTTCAAATCAAAATCGTAAAATGCTTTTGGTCTTTATCTCGCTAGTTGAAATTCTAGAGCTTGCCTTATCTACCGCTTTTGACCACGACAAACTGAATAGTAAATTTGATAATCATCCTAGAGTTTTATTCACCTATCAAAGTTTAGCGTATCACCTTGCTGCTAGTCTAAAGAAAATTTCAAAAAGTGTCAAGAAAAGAAATAATTATGTATCTAAACATAATCTATTAAAAGACTTGAACGCCTTACAATCTACAATAGATAATTATGAGAATGATTTAGGTAAAATCGCAGCCTCAGAAGGTGTATTTATGTTAACTACAATGCTTAATTACGCTGAAAAGCAAGTAGAGAAAATAAAAATCATAGAAAAAGCATTTACGCTTCCAGCAAACTCAGAGGATTTCAAAGGAATAGGAAAAGATTTAGAAAAATTCCTCACGCCACAATATTATCCTTTAAGTACATTAACTGAGAATTTAAGTTTTTCATCAAATATTTTCCGACATTCCTTACGATTGACGATTACATTAATAATTGGTTTTCTCATTGGTATTTCGTTTCCATTCCAGAATGTATATTGGATTCTGCTTACCGTAATTGTAATTTTACGCCCTACGTATGGCTTGACTAAAGAACGTTCTTTCCAAAGAATCATTGGTACCGTGTTGGGTGGACTAATAGCATTTGGAATCCTATATTTTATTAAAGACAATATTACAATTAGTATTTTCTCGATAATCTGTATTCTGCTAGGTTTTACCTTTACGCAAATTAACTACAAGGTCAGTGCAACTTTTGTAACGATGTATGTCGTTTTTATATATGGAATCTTAACTCCTAATATTAGTGACTTAGTTCAGTATCGAATTTTAGACACAGTTGTTGGTGCTATCTTGGCTTTCCTAGCCAATCACTTCCTATGGCCGTCATGGGAATTCTTGAATGTTCCTAATCATTTAGAAAAATCCATTCGAGCCAACCAAAATTACTTAAAAGAAATAGCTGCATTTTATAACAAAAAAGGTATCGTACCAATATCTTATCGCTTAGCCCGAAAAAACGCATTCATAGAAGTTGGAAATTTAATGTCCTCCTACCAGCGAATGTCGCAAGAACCAAAATCGAAACAAAAGCAATTACCTCAAGTTTATCAACTTGCTGTGCTTAATCATTCTTTACTTTCCTCCTTAGCATCATTAGGAACTTATACGCAATCTAATGCGACGACCACCGCTTCAGAAGCTTTTAATGTGGTTGTTGATACAGTAGTTAAAAACTTAGAAAATGCAGTTTTATTGCTAAAAGGAAATGATTGTTGTTTTGAAGAAAACACACCAAAAGAAGAATTAGCAATGCATTTTACTTCCTTAAAAAAGATTCAAGAAAAAGAGTTAAAAAAAGGATTTCCCGCTGACGAAGAGGCATTTCAGTTAAAGATGCAGGAAGCACAATTAGTAATAGAGCAGCTTATTTGGTTAATAAATTTATCTGAAAACATCGCTAAAACTACTAAAATTATAAAAAGTATCTAAATAAAAAAAGGTGCTAAAATTAGATCAACTCTAAATTTAGCACCTTTTTATTATTTATAATATGGTTTAATTTTTCAGTTTTAAAACAGTTGCAGTTGCTTTTCTAACTTCCAATAATAATTCAGGATTGTCATTTAATTTTTGTCCGAAAGAAGGAATCATGTGCTTCAGTTTTTGTTGCCATTCTGGCGAATTGAACTGATCTTCAAAACATCTACTAACTAAATCAACCATAATAGAAACTGCAGTTGAAGCACCTGGTGAAGCTCCAAGAAGCACTGATAACGAACCGTCATGCGTCGTAATCACTTCAGTACCAAATTCTAATATCCCACCTTCTTTTTCATCTTTCTTAATGACTTGTACCCGTTGGCCCGCTCTTTCTAAAACCCAATCTTTAGATTTTGCAGTTGGAACATATTCTTTCAAGGCATTAATTCTATCTTTAGGTGATTGACGTACTTGCTCAATCAGATAGCGTGTGAGTGGAATGTTTTTTATTCCTGCAGCAATCATCGGAATAATATTATCGGTTTTTATAGATAATGGCAAATCAGAATACGATCCATTTTTTAAAAAACGAGTTGAGAAACCAGCAAATGGCCCAAAAAGTAATGCTCGCTCACCATTTATCATTCGGGAATCAATATGTGGAACTGACATTGGTGGCGCACCTACACTAGCTTTTCCATATACTTTCGCTTGGTGTTTAGCAATTACCTCAGGATTTATACATTTTAACCACTGCCCGCTTACTGGAAAACCTCCGTATCCTTTACCTTCTGGAACATCTGCTTTCTCAAGTAAAGGTAAAGATCCTCCTCCAGCGCCAATAAAAACAAATTTTGTGTATGCTTTTCTCTTTTGGCCAGTAGCTAAATCAGTAACTTTGATTCTCCATACTTTGTCGTCACGCTGTTTCAACTTTTTAACTTCGTGGTGAAAATGGATCGTTACGCCATCTAATGTTGTAAGATGATTGAATATATTTCTTGTTAGTTCACCAAAATTCACATCTGTACCCAAAGCCATTGATGTTGCGGCTACCTTTTCATTGTCGTTTCTACCTTCCATAACAAGAGGCATCCATTCTTGCAATTTTGCAAAATCAGTGCTAAAAAGCATGTCTTTAAAAAGAGGATTTGCCGTAAGAGCATCATATCTTTTTTTAAGATATTCTACGTTTTTTTCGCCCCAAACAAAACTCATGTGAGGAATGCTTTTTATGAAGTTTTCGGGAGAAGAAACTTTATTTTCTTGAACAAGATAAGACCAGAATTGTCGTGAAACTTCAAAAGACTCCGCTATGGAAATCGCTTTTTTAGCACTTACAGTTTTGTCTTCACTTTCAGGTGTGTAGTTGAGTTCGCAAAAAGCAGAGTGACCTGTTCCTGCGTTATTCCAAGCATCAGAACTTTCTGCTGCTGCAATATCTAGTCTTTCGTAGATTTCTATTTTAATATCTGGCTGTAATTCTTTGAGGATTAAACCTAAAGTAGCACTCATGATCCCAGCGCCTATAAGAACTACATCACTATTTGTACGTATTGTTGTATCTGACATAACAAAAATTTAAAACGCAAAGATACTTGAAAATACTAAAAAAAATGTAACAATATAATGTTAAAAAGTAAGAATCGAAGCGATAATTTGAAGCCTTAAAAATTTAGAATAGTAGATTTTAAAATCTTTTTTGCTTCAGATAATCTTGTAACATTATAGTTGCTGAAATCTCGTCAATCAATGCTTTATTTTGTCTTTGCTTCTTTTTCATTCCGCTATCAATCATAGATTGAAAAGCCATTTTTGAAGTAAATCGTTCATCAACTCTAATTACTTTCATCTCTGGAAAGTGATTCGTAAAATGCGTTACAAAGCCTTTTATCATTGAAGCACTTTCTGATGGTTGTCCATTCATTTGCTTTGGTTCACCAATAAGAACTGCCTCCACTTTTTCTTTCGAAAAATAATCTTTTAAAAAAGCTATTGCTGTAGCACTTGGAATTGTAGTCAATCCTGATGCGATAATTTGCATTTCATCAGTAACTGCAATTCCAGTACGTTTTTGTCCGTAATCTATTGAGAGAATTCTTGGCATTTTTATATGGAATCTTTTATTTTGTAAAACTAAATTGTATGGTATGTATTAGTTTTACAACTTCAGTTAAGGTTAGAGTAACAGTAATAAACAATGTTATTTAAAAGACAAATATATAACATTTTCAAAGTAAATTGACTTTTTGCTTTTGGCTAAAAATCCTATATTTGGCAAAAATAAATTTAAGATGAATCCATTACAAATTATTATAGAACAAGCTTGGGAAAACCGCGCCTTGTTACAAGAAACGGCAACTACTGATGCCATTAGAGAAGTTATTGAATTATTAGACACTGGCAAATTACGAGTAGCTGAACCGCTAGCTGAAGGTTGGCAAGTAAACGAATGGGTAAAAAAAGCAGTAGTAATGTACTTCCCTATTCAAAAAATGGAAACTTGGGAATCAGGAATTTTTGAATACCACGATAAAATGCTTTTAAAAAGAGGTTTTGCTGAAAAAGGAATTCGTGTTGTACCTAATGCAGTAGCGCGTTATGGAGCATACATTTCAAGTGGCGTTATATTAATGCCAAGTTATGTAAACATAGGTGCTTACGTTGATGAAGGAACAATGGTAGACACATGGGCAACAGTAGGAAGTTGTGCTCAAATAGGTAAAAATGTACATTTAAGTGGCGGTGTAGGTATTGGTGGTGTTCTTGAACCTCTACAAGCTGCTCCTGTAATCATAGAAGATGGTGCCTTTATAGGTTCTCGTTGTATCGTGGTTGAAGGTGTTCACGTAGGAAAAGAAGCAGTTCTTGGTGCAAATGTTTGCTTAACAGCTTCTACAAAAATTATAGATGTAACTGGTGATACTCCAGTTGAAATGAAAGGTTTTGTTCCTGCACGTTCCGTAGTAATTCCAGGAAGCTACACCAAAAAGTTTGCTGCTGGAGAATTCCAAGTTCCTTGCGCACTAATTATAGGAACACGTAAAGCTTCAACTGATTTAAAAACGTCTTTAAATAACGCGTTGAGAGAATATGACGTAGCAGTCTAAAACTTTCCAGAATTTAAAGTAAAAAAAATCCAAACTACAATCCTAGTAAGATTGTAATTTGGATTTTTTTTTGAATTATTACTTTTTATTTTGAATTTTCAAAAGCTTTGCATACTTCATGTAGGAAAAAAAAGCTTGAGTCATTGCTATGGATAATCCATCAATTCCATTGAATATTCCCTTTTTGAAAAAATAGCATCTTATAAAAGCAACTAATCCATTTAAAACGGGTTTGAGGGAATTAATTCTTTTACCTTGATCATACAATTGTTGTGCGTGCCAACCTGAATATTGATTCTTCTTCGCTATTATTTGATCTAAAGAATCCCAACCATAATGAAGAATGTGAACCGGAACTCTCTTTTCATTTTGAGCAATTATCTTTTGATGCACTTTAGAATCAGATGGAGAAGCTGTTTTTTTATTAAAAAATCTAACTTTATGATCTGGATACCATCCTGAAAAATCGATCAACTTATCACCCAGATAATTTTTTACTCTAAAACTTAGTGCATCATGTTCACCTTTTAGATAATCACCTTCTAGAATATATTTTTCAGCATCTTTATCAAGGAATTCATCAGCATCTAAATTAAGTATCCAGTCATTCTTACAATAAGGAATGCCATGAGTGCGCTGAGGACCATCTCCTAAAAAGACTTGAGAAATTACTGTAGCACCTTTCTCCTTCGCAATTTCAACGGTATCATCAGTACTAAATGAGTCAACTACTACAACCTCATCACAAACTTTAAAAAGCGCATCAATACACTTTCCTATATTTTTACCTTCGTTAAAAGTGATAACTAAACCGCTAATCGCCATTGAAATTGAATTTTTGAACGACAAAAGTATAGATTTTTTATCTACTTTTCCGTTATTTCGATTTTGTGTTACCACCTTCTTTAAATACTTTGTAATTTAGCACGCTAAATGAATTTAGTACCAAATGAAAATAGTAGTCATTCAACAAAAAAGAATTGGAGACGTACTCACAAGTACAATTATATGTAACAATCTTAAAAAAAAGTATCCTAATTCGGTTATCGATTTTATGTGTTATCCAAATTGTGCTGATGTTTTAAAGCAGAATCCAAATATTGACAATATTATTCTTTTATCTAATGAAAAAAGAAAATCCATACCCTCACTATTTAAATTTATTTTCGAAATAAGGAAAAATAAGTACGATGCCGTAATTGATGTTTACTGCAAGCTAGAGACTAATCTTATCACATTATTTTCTGGTGCAAAATATAAAGTTTCTTATCATAAATGGTATTCGTCGATATTTTACAACTACAATATTAAAAGAGTTGCAAACGGTACAAAATCTGAATTAGGATTAGCAATAGACAATAGATTGTTGCTTTTAAAGCCTTTTATTCAAGAACCAATCACAGACTATAAACCAAAAATATTTTTAACAGAGCAAGAAATTCAAGAAGCAAAATCGCGATTGAGTACCTTTAAGATTGAGCAAGGGGTCAAGCCTTTAATTATGTTTGGCATCGTAGGAAGCGAGTGGTATAAAACATATCCTTTAAAGAGAATGGCAAAAATCATTGATTTTACCGTTCAAAAACTGGATGCCGATATCATCTTTAATTATATCCCTTCTCAAAGAGAAGAAGCTTACAAGGTTTACGAACTTTGCGCTACAGAGACAAAAAAGAATATTCATTTTGATTTGTATAGTAATGGCTTGAGGTCGTTTCTAGGATTGCTATCACAATGTTCAATATTAATAGGAAATGAAGGAGGTTCTGTTAATATGGCAAAAGCACTTGATGTGCCAACATTCTCTCTCTTTTCTCCATCAGTAGATAAAGAGACTTGGCAAATATTTGAGAATCTGAAAGAAAATGTTTCAATACATCTCAAAGACATCAAGCCCGAAATCTATATAGCAAACGATATTAAATACATAAAAGAAAATACTTTTAAATATTTTGAAGAATATCCTTTAGAACTTTTACTTGAAAAACTCGAACAGTATTTTAAAGATTTGAATTTTTTGAAGTAACTGTATGAAATTTTAGTTTTATGCACTGTTGATCGCAAAAAAATTAAATTACTTGAATCGTTTATTTCCAGAATTTAAGTTTCTTTTTTAATCTTTTTTTCCTGTAGAACTTCTCTTGAAACTCTGTTGTCATTTGCCAGAGTGTATCAAAAACTAATTTTTCAGGCTGACCACAAATTTTAGCATATTCGCTACTCATTATCGCCACCATTTCTTTGTGTGGCGTCAATCTTCTAAGATTATGCATACGCATAGTAAAAGTCATACTCTCATGAAAATTCATTCTATTTAAATCTACTAAAAAAAAATCATATTTCCCTTCACTAACCTTTCTTATCAAAGTATTCCCGGGTGAATGATCAATAAATTCAATTCCGTTTTCATGTAAATCATAAGAGAATTTTGTAAATTGACGCAGAATATTTTCGGCATCTGGATAATCCGTTTCTACTAATTCTCTGTAGGTTAAATCACAATTTAGATGTTCAGACACATAGTAGCTTTCAAGTAAACCAACTGTATCAAAATTCTCGTAATACGCCATTGGTTGTGGTGTTCCAATTCCTTTTTGTAATAATATAGAAGCATATTCAAAAGAGCGCTTTGCTTTTGATTTTCTAAAATATTTGTAAGCGACTTTATTAATTAAATTCGGTTTTTTGAAAGACTTTATGTTAATAGTCTGACTTGCTGATTTAAAAAGCTTTATTACATTCCGGTCTCCATTCCCAAAAACAATGCCTTCAGAGGAGTTGAACTCTTTTATAAATCTGAGTATCTCTTTCGAATTTTTAACTGTGTTAGAAAACATAAGTTTTATAGTCATATTTTTTTCTTTACAATTCAGTACTTAGTATCTATCTAAAATAGGTTTCCAAAAATCAATCACTTTAGGCTTGTTAATAGCATGACATCCAAAAGGAAGCTGATTGTTATTAAGTTCCAATGCTAGCTTTGGTTTTCGATCCATAGCAAATCCAAGCGCTTCTTTATATTCTGGAATTTTAAAGTTCGGATCAATTTCAGGCGCTTTTAAAGACCAAAAGACATCTTCAATCGCGCACAGCTCTTCTTGTTTATTTTTAATTAAATCAAAGATAATTTCTTTACTCTCTCTGGCTATTTTGATAAAAGATGCTGTTTTTCTTAGTGAAAATCCACCATTTCCAACTTTATAAAAAATGACATTTCGCTTTTTCTTCTTCTGTGACTTAAAAATACTTAAAAAACTATTGACTTGCTTTAGAGGGAACTTTTCTATACTTGCAATCCAAGGTGCTCCTATATAATCGTAGCCCTTTTTACACCAAAATTCCAATTCATCTTTGAATACAAAAGCATCCAACTGATGTATCAACACGTATTCCGTATCAGAAAAGCGCTCATAGAACTCTGAAGTTAGCAACAATTCATTGTAACCGTCAATATCTTTGAAATACTTTTTTGGAAAATTCTCGACACTTACAGGATAAGAATTCGTAATAAATGAACTATCTAAACCTTCCGGTTGCACTAATACAATTTCAAAGTTTTTTAAAACTTTTACACATTGTAAAAAAGATTTTTCCTCTAGTAATCCAAAAGATGTTTTGTATAATGGAATAAGTACTTTTACTGAATTTATCATTCTTAAGCGTTAATTTATAATCAAAAGACAAACTGAAAAAACAACTATTCTATTGATGAGTTTAATAGATACCAATAAACTCTTCGACAACAAAATCAGCCTTTAAAAGCAAAAATAACTTTATAATTAGTAAAAATGCTTTTATTCAGAATTAAATTTAACTCATATACCAACTAGAATAGTATTTTTGCATTAAATCTATTTTGATGATATGACTATAAATGAAGAAATACAAAATGCCTACGACATCATAAAAGAAGGTGGGATTATATTATATCCTACTGACACTGTTTGGGGTATTGGTTGCGATGCTACAAATCCAGAGGCTGTGGCAAAAATTTACAAATTGAAGAAAAGAGCCGAAGAACAAAGTATGATTGTTCTTATGAATGGTGATCGAATGATGCACAATGTATTTGCAGATATTCCTGAAGTTGCATGGCAAATACTTGAATTATCGGAGAATCCAACCACTTTAGTTCTTGATAAACCAAAAAATGTAGCTGCAAATTTGATTGCTGCTGATCAAACATTAGCAATTCGAATAGTAAAAGAACAATTTTGTTTTAAACTATTGGAAAAAATGAAGAAGCCACTGGTATCCACTTCTGCAAATATTTCGGGACAACCAACACCAAAAAGTTTCAAAGAAATTAGTGCCGAGATTATAAAAGGCGTGGACTATGTTGTAAATTTGCATCGTGATAAAATTGCAGGGAAACCTTCGACAATAATTAAACTTTCTTTAGACAATCAAGTGAAGATTATTAGAAAATAAAAATAGTATTCACAAATTCACAATTATTTTTGAGATAAAAACTGTCGATTGATTCAACAACAGTCATTACAACCAATGTTTAAATTATTTAAAAGTATCTAAGAACAAATTGGCTATACTCGTTAATTTCAATCTGCTATATTTAGAATATTAACGCATTATAGATTCAAAAAATTAATTCGTGAATTCGTGGCAAAAAACAACATGAACTACAAACAAGCTTTACACAGTAAAATATTCAAAGTTATCTCTCAAGCTTCCCAAGAACTTAACATTGATAGTTATGTTATTGGAGGTTTTGTGCGGGATTTGATTTTGAAAAGAGACTTTAAAAAGGATATCGATGTTGTTGCTGTAGGTAGCGGAATCGAACTAGCTTTAAAAGTATCTGAATTGCTTCCAAAAAAACCTAAAGTGCAAGTTTTCAAAACGTATGGCACAGCAATGTTGCGATTTGAAGATACAGAGATCGAATTTGTTGGCGCACGAAAAGAGTCCTATCATTTTGAAAGCAGAAATCCAGTAGTTGAAAATGGAACCCTTGAAGACGACCAAAACAGAAGAGATTTCACCATTAACGCCTTGGCATTATCTTTAAACGCCGAAAATTTTGGCGATCTTTCTGATCCTTTCAATGGTTTAGTTGATTTAGAAAATAAAATAATAAAAACACCATTAGATCCTGACATCACATTCTCTGATGATCCGCTCCGAATGCTGCGAGGTATTCGTTTTGCTAATCAATTGGGTTTCGAAATTGAAGAAAACTCTTTGAAATCTATTGCAAAAAACGCAGAGCGAATTAAGATTATATCTGGAGAACGTATTGTTGAAGAATTGAATAAAATCCTTTCGACGGATAAACCATCAATTGGATTTTTGTTATTGTTCAAAACGGGACTACTAGATATTATTTTGCCTGAACTTACTGCTTTAAATCAAGTAGAAGAAATAGAAGGCCACACACACAAAAATAATTTCTACCACACCTTAGAGGTCGTTGATAATATTTGTCCAAATACTGATGATGTATGGCTGCGCTGGTCAGCATTACTTCACGATATTGGAAAAGCTCCCACCAAACGTTTTAATAAAAAACAAGGTTGGACATTTCATGGTCATGAATTCTTAGGCGGAAAAATGGCTAAGAAAATATTTGAGCGACTGCATATGCCATTAAATCACAAAATGAAATTTGTGCAAAAAATGGTAATGATGAGTTCTAGACCAATAGTTTTATCACAAGACACCGTAACAGACTCAGCAGTGCGCCGTTTAGTATTTGATGCTGGTGAGGATGTGGAGAATTTAATGATCTTATGCGAAGCTGATATCACGACTAAAAATCCAAGTAAGTTCAAGAAATACCATAATAATTTTGAAATTGTTAGAAAGAAAATTGTGGAAGTAGAAGAGCGTGACCAAGTTCGCAATTTTCAACCGCCTATTTCTGGTGAGGAAATTATGCAGTTATTTAATTTGAAACCTTCAAAGGAGATTGGAATGTTGAAGGAAGCTATTAAAGAAGCTATATTAGAAGGTGAAATCCCAAACGAATACCAGGCTGCATATCAGTTTATGCTGAAGAGAGCTGCAAAAATTGGGCTAAAGATTAACGCTTGTTGAATTGAGAAATAATTGTATTTCAAATATCTTTGCATAAATTAATTTGAGTAATGAAAAAAGAGAATAATTTCGTGATCATCTGGTTGTTATCAGGTTGTTTGTTATTGTTTATTATGGTTGTAGTAGGAGGAATTACTAGGCTAACCAATTCAGGTTTATCAATGACCGATTGGCATTTAGTAACCGACACTTTTCCACCACTTACGGAAGCAAAATGGCTACAGACTTTCGAAGAATACAAGAAATTCCCAGAATATCAAAAAATCAATATCCATAACGATTTTACACTTAGCGATTATAAGTTTATCTATTTTTGGGAATGGTTTCACCGTTTTATAGGAAGAATAATAGGTATGGTTTTTATCATTCCATTTCTTTACTTTTTATTCAAAAAACGACTCTCAACTGCTACAATTAAGAAATGTATAGTGTTACTTTTTATGGGAGCTTTTCAAGGATTCCTTGGTTGGTTCATGGTAAAAAGCGGTTTAATTGACGACCCAGACGTAAGTCATTTTAGATTAGCATTACACCTTACTTTTGCGTTTATCACTTTTGCATATACACTTTGGGTAGCGTTAGATTTAATCTACCCTAATAAAAGTTCCGTTATAGTTCCGTTACGAAATTTAGCAAGAGTTTCATTAGTACTGCTAATTTTGCAAATTATCTACGGAGGTTTTGTTGCGGGTTTAAATGCTGGTTTAATTCATAATCACTGGCCATTAATGAGTGACGGACAATTTATTCATGACAGTGTGTTCATCGAACAAAAAACGTTGTTTCTAAATCTAGTAGAAGGTAAAAGTGGCGTTCAATTTGTACATAGAACGATGGCTTATTTTGTAGTAGCATTAATTGTAGCATTATTTTTCAGAAGTAAGAAATACATACTTTCATCAGTTCAAAAACGTGGTATTAACACTTTAGTTATTTTTGTATTTTTACAATTCGCATTAGGAGTTTTCACTTTATTATATGGAGTTCCTTTATGGCTAGGATTAGTGCATCAGGTAATGGCATTCTTTTTATTGACAGCAATGACTTTCACTTTACATCGATTATCTAAATAGAAATAAAAGTAGTTCAATAATTAAACTACTTTTGCATGTTGTAAAATAATGCACAGCTCAAAATACAACAAGACTATATTGTCACATTTCTTTGCTTACAAACTTAAATGTCTAAACTAGCTCCTCAAGATAAATTTTTAGATTTATCAGATTACGGAAGGCCTATTGGAAATTTCATCGCTAACCAACTTAAAAATACGCGCTTCACTGCTATTCATGTTACGCTAGTTTTTGGTGTTTGTGGCTTAATTGCAATTTACTATATTTTGCAAAACCAGTATTTATTAGCTGGCTTTTTCATAATACTGAAATCAATTATTGATGCTGCAGATGGTGAATTAGCACGATTAAAAAACACGCCATCTTACACTGGTCGCTATCTAGATAGCGTATTTGACATCATTTTAAATTTCATGTTTTTAATGACTATTTGTTATGTTTCAAACGCAAGTATTTGGCTTACTATTTTAGCGTTTATTTGCATTCAATTGCAGGGAACTTTATACAATTATTACTATGTTATTTTAAGAAATAAATCTGTGGGTGGTGATACAACAAGCAAGATTTTTGAATATAAATCACCTCGTGCTTTGCCTGGGGAAAATCAAAAATCAGTTGATATTTTGTTCTTAATTTATACAATTGTATACGGAGCTTTTGATAAAATAATTCATACTTTAGACAGCGACGCTTATAAGGTAAAAACATTCCCTAACTGGTTTATGACTTTGGTGAGTCTTTATGGGTTAGGTTTTCAATTATTGATAATAGCAATAATGTTACCACTAGGTTTAATAGAATTCATTATTCCTTTTTTCATCCTGTATAGCGTACTGATTTTTGTACTAATTGCTATTAGAAAAACCACTTTTAAGGTCTAAAACGGCAATAGATAGAATCTATATCAAATACTTACTTTGCTTATTACCATATAATTGAACTCTTTTATTTAATTCAATTATTTAACGTTTTAATAATCTGCTTTTTACAAAAACCAAAAATTATATAAAAGTAAATTTTAATTCTATAATAGAATATGTCTTGTAATTCCTGAGATTTGTAAAACAATAATTAGTAATTTAAAACATAGAAATTATGCCAAATTCAAAAGAGATTGAAGGAAACTGGAATGAGTTTAAAGGAAAATTAAAACAAAAATACGCTGACTTAACTGATGATGATTTGCTTTACGAAGAAGGTAAAGAAGATGAAATGTGGGGTAAATTACAGCAAAAATTAGGTAAGACAGAAAAAGAAATTAAATCATTATTTGATTAATTTTAAACTGCTGTTACAAATCTAAACTGCTTCAAAGACTGCTGAAAAAATATTCTTAATTGAGTAGTTTTTCGAAGTTTTTGAAGCAGTTTTTTTATGGTTATAAATTAACCAATCCAAGCTTTAAAATCAGATACTTTTTCCCTACTTACTATTACCTCATCTTCTTTATAAGTTGGCAAAATAATCTTTAATCGAGAGTTGCTGTGCACTACTATTTCCTTAATTGCTTTGAGGGAAATTATAAATTTCCTACTCACTCTAAAGAAGTTTGACTCGTCCAACTCTTGCTCTAAAATTTCCAGTGTGCAATCCACTAAATAATCCCTATTGTCAAAAGTGTGAATATACGTTCCCTTATTTTCACTATAAAAACATTCAATTTCTTCAACTATAATCACTTTTAACAGTTGGCCTATTTTAACTGTAAAACGTTTTTTAAATGTTTTCTCAAATGGGTTCGACAGCATTTTTTTTATTTGTTCAAAATCAAATTGTACCAATTCTTGTTTGGGTAGTCTCGATTTAAATTTAGAAACTGCAATTTCCAAATCGTCTTCGTCAATAGGTTTTAAAAGATAATCAACGCTATTCAATTTAAATGCTCTCAAAGCATATTCATCGTAAGCCGTGGTGAAAATCACAGCACTGTTTATAGTTTCATGAAGCGACGCAAAATGTTCAAAAATTTCAAATGATAATCCATCCGATAGTTGAATGTCTAAAAAAATTAAATCTGGATGTTCATTATTTGAAAACCACTCAATAGCCTCTTCTACGGAATGAAGCATCACTCCTACTTCTATAGCGAGTTTTTGCAGTTTTCTTTGTAATAATCTTGCAGCTGGCTTTTCGTCTTCGATTATGATTGTTGTCATTATAAAAAATATCTCAAAATTAATATAAAAAATTGTCGCGAATTATTCCCATTTGGTACTCTTTTCTTTCTCCATAAATTCTTTAATTTTTTTCTGTTCCCAATCTTGGTCAAAAAATAGACTTCTTCCAAAAACTGATAGCCCGTGTGCTAAAAGTCCAATTCCCCAAAAGAATGCCGTAGAGTATGTTTCCCAATTCAAAAAATCACCATTTTGAAAAGACTGCCCACTTGTGCTTGATATGATTAGAAAAGCATTCACTAAAATGTAAACCATTACATGCGTGTAAAATCCTTTAATTTTTTTTACTCTTTTATATGCAATCTCGTATTGTGGATCTGGATTATTTCTATCAAATTGATCACTATTGTACATTCTATCGTCTAATCTTTTCATCTCTACTATATTTTATATTTTAGTATCTACTACTATTTTTCTTGTGCTATTCTTTTTTTCTATCCAATGCTTGTCAACATAATGCATTAAAATAATAACTTTCAACTCGTACATGAAACATTACTTTAGTTGACTTTTTATGAATTTTGACTCAAATTTATTTAAAAGACTCATTGCTATTTTGCTTTTGCATAATATCTCTAATCTTTCGCTCTTCCCAATGAGTCCCATATCCAAAAACTTTTAAAGCGTGCATTATCACTCCAAAACCCCATCCAGCAGCAGAAAACCAAAACCAATGAAAATGTGGCGAATAAGTTAAATTGATGTAGATTAGGAATGGGATAACGCAGCAGTAGGATATTAAGTTTCCATAAAATCCTTTTATTTCCTCTACGTGTTTTTTAGCGTGGTAGTAGGAGTTGTCTTCATTGTGTTTAGTTCTTGTTTCCATAACTGTAATTTGTTTAGTTAAAACCGGTATTTTTACGGCAAAAATCTTTTCATTCTTTTCAATACGAACATTTCTATTCGTGATAATCGCATAACGATTAATAATATTCTCAAGTCCAACACCTTGGCGCTCTTTCAAAACTTCCTTTTTTTGATAATCATTTTCTACAACTAAGTAGCCATCTTCAATAAATATTCTGATGTGTAGCGGTCGTTGCTCGCTCACTACATTATGCTTTACCGTGTTTTCTAATAAAAGCTGTAATGAAAGTGGTACCACTTTAGCATCGGGATTTATAGGTGTTGCTGGCAATTCATAAAAAAGACTATTTTCAAAGCGCATTTTTAATAAGTTCATATAGGTTTTGGCGAAAGCCAATTCTTCAGAAACGCTTACTAATTCTTTATCTTTTTGTTCTAAAACGTAGCGATACACTTTAGATAATGATGTTGTAAATCGTTGGGCGTTTTCTGGATTTTCTTCAATCAATGAACTTAGAACATTAAGACTGTTAAAAAGGAAATGAGGGTCAATTTGGTTTTTCAAACTCTCAAACTTAGCCGAAGCAGTTCCAGCTATAATTTTATGCTCAATAACCTCTCTTTTCGATGCGTGTTTCCAGTTAACCATAAAACTTCTCGCATGTATGAAAACAGAAACACCTAGTGATAAAACAATATAAAATAGGTGCACAAAAATCATTCTTTCGCTGAAAAATTGATCAGATTTTAAGTTTTGGAAAATAACAAAAGTGATATAGTCAATTAACAAAACAACAGGAACTGTATACACGATGGTTGTAATTATCCCAAAATATACTCGAAGATTAGTTTGCTCTAGCCAGTCCCACTTTCGATCTAAAAATACATTAATCATTCCGTTACCGAAACCGATTCCAAAAGAATACAGGGAACTTATCAAGAACGTTCTAAGTACATTTTCCAATTCAAAATTCATTTGAACTATTGAAAATACTAAAGTAAAAATTAAGCTGATCTTTAAACAAACTTTCGACCCTTTATTAAAATCTGTAAATATCTTGATTTTTTGATTTTCCATTATCTGTTCTGTTATTTGCAATTCGCTGCAGCGACTATTGCTCTGTCTAATCCCCATGTTGGAGAAAAAGCTGTTTCAGGTTTAAAAGTAGCAAAAAGTCCAATAGCTTTTTCAATTTGTGCGCACATTGGTTTTGTATCTGTTCCCCAAAATTTAGCAGCACCAATTTCAAATTCCGCTTTTTCGAAAACAACTCTAGGGTTCTCTGGAGCAATTGCTTGAGCTTTAGCATACAATTCCATTACTTTTCCAGATAATTTTTGTCCATTTGTCATTGGATCAAAAGCAATCCATGCTGTATGAATCATTGCTTGCACTACTAGTAATTCAGCATTGTTGGGGTTTTTCACCATTTCAAAATCTAACGCTTTTTGTGCTTTTGCCAATAATAAATTAATTTGCTCTTTATCTTTGGTTTGGAAAGCTGCTGTTGTATTTATCAATGCTACATAGTAATTAGGTAACCAACTTGTTTTTTCTACAGCCGAAATTCTTTCAAACATATCAGATGCTTCAGTGTTTTTACCTTGTCCCCAAAGCTGGAATGCTTTTCCCATACCTTGTTCAAATTGGCCTTGAGCCGATAATAAGCTGCAAACAAAAAATGCGATGGTAGTAATAATTTTAGTCATGATTTCTAGTTGTTAAAGGATTATTTTTTATTGTTGTTTTCTTTATTTCTATTTCAAAAGTATTGCGGAATCAACTCTTAAAAAACTTTTACTTACTGAACTGTAGAATTTTGAGGATGAATTGTATAATTGTAAATTAATAAATGAAGTAGCGCATAAATAATCTTTTTTCAAATGACAGAGATAAAGGATTTCAGCAGGATTGCGTAGAGAATTTAATTCTAATTGACTCTTTGACAGAATAGAACCTTTAAAATTCCAAATTAAAGATTCTTCAATTGATTGTCTTTTTTATTTGCACTTAATGTCCAAAAGAAGCCTACGAAGAAGAAGCGATCTGCTGCCGGAGTTAACGCTGACCGATTATAAACACCATTTGAATTGGGATTTTTTGCATAATCGTAACCATAAACATTCTGAGTGCCCAAGACATTGGAAACAGAGAAATACAAAATCTTTTGTTGTGATAGTAAGTACGCCCAGTTAAAGCTCAAGTTATTATAAGCTTTGGTTTTCCCATTCATAAATTCCAATTCATTAGGATTATTGTAGGGTCTTCCAGTGCTAAAGGAATTAGTAAATCCGATTTGTGATTTCCAACTTCCAATCCAGTATTTTGTAACCAAGGACAAACTGTGATTTGCGATAAAGCTTGGCGTTGCTTGCGTTGGGAAATTTTTGTAATTTCTTTCCGAGTCAATGTATGAATAGGAAATCCAATACTCTAAATTTTTAATTGACTCGCTGTCTCTCCAGAATATATCTAAGCCTTTGGCAAACCCAAAACCGTCATTGTTGAAATTAGAATTATACTGAATACTTGGAGTATTGTATTTTACTAAATTGTTGTACGCTTTATAATACGCTTCAGCAATCAAAGTTTTTCCATTCTTGCTGAACTGATAATTTAAAATATAATGCGATGCTTTCTCACTTTCAAATTCGTGAAATTTAGAGTATTTGATATAATCAGAATTTGGAGTTTGGCTAAAATCACCATAAGCCAATGATACTTGACTATTTTTTGCCACTTTATACGCTAATGAAATTCGGGGAGCAAATGCAGATTCTTCTAACAAGTCATTATGTGAAAATCGCACACCTATTTTAGCAGCTAGCTTCTTAGAAAAGAAAATATCTGATTCTGCGAATACAGCTGCGATATTCGAATTGTATCCAATAGAGTTCAAAGTTCCAGCGTTTAAACCGATGTCTTCATCAAATTTCGTAATGAAATAATCAGCTCCAAAAGACATTTTAATTCTGTTAGATAGATTTTTTATTAATTTAAATTTGAAATGTGCTGCATTTTCCGCATTAGCGATATCATCTAAGTCAACTTTAATTTTGTTTTGACTGTTTCCGTAACTAATCCCTGAAACTACTTGCCAGTTTTCACCAAAAACTCCTTTGTAAGAAGTATTAAAGTAGAAGTTATTGTTATTTAAATTTACTCTTATTTTGTTTGGTGAATTTATATTTTCTTGATTGATATCAAACTTTGAAGAATCAAATGCGGCATACACTTTTAAAATTCCGTTGGTAAAGTTATAACTGTAAACAGTCTCGCCAGATAAAGATTGAAAAGGACTATTCCAGTCCACATCTTGTTTCACTATATATTGATAAGGCGCTAAATTAATGTAAGAACCGTTTACACTCAACGAACTTTTTTCCCATTTTTGAGTATTTCCTAAACCTAAACCCACAGTCATTACGGAAATTTCAGTTTTATTAAAATCAACTTCATTTTTAGTATTCAGTAATAAAACACTGGACAATGCTTCGCCATATTCTGCAGAGTAACCACCGGTAGAAAATGAGATTCCGTCAAATAAAAAAGGAGAAAACCGACCTCTAGTAGGTACGTTTTGAGCTGAAGCGCCATAAGGCTGTGATACCCGAATGCCATCTACAAATGTTTGCGTTTCGTTAGCTTCTCCACCACGCACAAATAATCTACCGTCCTCACCTACGTTTTGTGTTCCAGGTAAAGTTTGCAGAGCTGCAATAATATTGCCAGCAGAACCAGCAGTAGTGACGATATCTAAAGGTTTTAAAACGGAGACTTTTGCTTTCCCACCTGATTCAAAAGTTCCAGCTGTAATTACCACTGCATCCAATGCGTTAACGTTGTCTTTCAGTTTTAAAATTATATTTTGAAAATTGGAAACATCAATCTTAGTTTTTAATGTTTCGAAAACAAGAAAACTAGCCACTAAAATTTGGTTTCCAGTTGTACTAGTTTCAAAACTAAAAGCACCATCCTCAGCGCTCGAACTACCATCGTAAGTTCCTTCAATAAAAATATTTACACCAGCAACAGCTTTTCCTTTCTCATCAATAACTTTTCCAGAAATAATAGTCTGAGAGAATAAGCTTGTCGTTATTAGAAAGATACTTAAGATAAAAATGATTTTCATAATACTTGGTTTTTGATGAAGCAAATATATTTAAGGAATCACTGCTGCGAAAAACTTATTAACTGAAGTGTCAATAAATGAGGATGAGTTGTAATACGATTCATTTTCTTTTACATTTACAACAATCAAAATTATTACTATGACTACTGAAAAAGAGAAAATGATCGCTGGAGAATATTACTTAGCAGGTGATCCGGTACTAGTCAAAGACCGCAGAAAATCTAAAAACTTACTGCATCGATTAAATGTAACTGAGTATAGAATTACTAAAAAAGCGAGAGAAACCATTAAGGAGTTAATCCCGAATGCTGGCGCTAATCTTTATATCGAACCTCCATTTTTCTGTGATTATGGATACAATATTATTTGCGGAGAAAACGTTTACTTCAATGTCAATTGCGTTGTTTTAGATTGCACGAAAGTGACAATAGGTTCCAATGTATTTTTCGCTCCTGGAGTGCAATTATACACTGCAACACATCCGCTTGATGCTGAATTGCGCAAGACATTAGAAAATGCTTTACCTATTATTATTGGTGACGATTGTTGGATAGGCGGAAATTCGGTTATTTGCCCTGGTGTCACGATAGGAAATGGTTGTGTTATTGGAGCTGGCTCTGTAGTTACAAGAGACATTCCAGACAATTCATTAGCAGTAGGAAATCCTGCGAAAGTTATTAGAAAGTTAAATCTAGAAAAATAAAAACTAAGTTTATTTCAGTCCTATATTAATCACTAAATTATAAAACTATGAAACATTTTAAATTACTGTTGGCGTTTTTACTTGTATTTGTTGCTAATACTGCTTCGGCACAGTCTACTTTTGACAAATGGCCAGCGATTAAAGAATTTCACGAGGTAATGTCTGAGACTTTTCATCCAGCTGAAGAAGGAGATTTGGCTCCAATAAAAGCACGTTCGGAAGAAATGATGAATAAAGCAGCTCAATTATTAAAATCAGAAGTTCCAGTAGAATTTAAAACTGATGCTATACTTGTCTCTGCAGAACATTTACAAATGAAGAGTAAAGCGCTAAATAAACTTATTAAATCTAATGGATCTGACGCCGATGTTGTGAAGTCCATCACTGATTTACATAATACTTTTCATGAAATTGTAGGGTTATGCTCTGAACAAAAAAAATAGAAACTGAAGCCTAATCAATAGATTAGGCTTTTTTTTTGAGAAAATTTATTAATTAATCTTGTTTTTACAAAAAAATAATAAATAATTGTTTTTTTCTTAGCTAAAAAAATACGGTAATCATAAAATAGTGTAACATGAACTTTAATTGAATTCATTTGTGGTTTTGTTTTTTTAACTTTGTGATGTAGAATTATTTTTATTAACAATATATTTTCTTGTTTTAGGACAACCAAAGTTTAGCACTTCGATCCAATGAATACAAATGCCGAAATTAAAAAAAATTACCAATTCATTAAGTTTAAAAAATTAGTAATAGTTTCCATTTTGATTGGATTTCTCTCTGCATTTTTAGGGATAGTTTTAAAAAATGCGACTGAATACTACGAAGCTATATTCTTTCATCGAGCATCTACTAACTCCTTATTTTTTATAGTTTTCCCTGTTTTTGGATTCTCCATTATCTTTTTTCTACGACAATATTTATTCAAAAAGAAAGAAAATAAAGGGATTAAAGAAATATTTGAAAGTGTAGATTCAAAAACTAAAAACCTACCAAGTTATAAGATTCCTTCCCATTTTATAAATGGTTTATTAACAGTCGTTTCTGGTGGATCTACTGGAATTGAAGTTTCTACCGTTGTAGCGACAGCAACTATAGGAGCAGTTGCGCAGCGAAAGCACAATATGTTTAGACAATACAAAACAGAACTAATTTGTGCCGGAATAGCCGCAGGTATTACCGTTCTATTTAGTAGTCCTATTGCAGGAATTCTCTTTTCATTGGAAGTAATTTCTAAAAAATTAACGCGAGCATTTATTCTCACTACTGTCATTGCAGTATCAATCGCCTCTGCACTTAGTTATTTATTACATGAAGAACCATTGTTTACGGTTAATATCACAACTTGGCATTTAAAAGCAGCTCCCTATTTTATTCTATTAGGAGTTTTAGCTGCAATATACTCTGTTTATTTAACGCGATGTGTTTTGTTTTTTAAATCAAGATTCTCCAAAATAAGCGAGCCTTATTACAAAATCATATTAGGCTCAGCAATTTTAAGTGTTTCCTTTTTTTTATTCCCTCAATTATATGGAGAGGGATATCATGCGATTAAAACTGTTTTACTTGACTCAAATGATACTGTCTTAACTTTATCATTAGCGTTAACATTTTTTGGAATAACATTATTAAAACCTATTGCTACTTCTGCTTCGCTAGCTGCAGGAGGTGACGGAGGTGTTTTTGCGCCCAGCTTATTTGTTGGTGCTTTCTTAGGTATATTGCTTGCTTTACTTTTAAATAAATATTTAAACGCTAATGTCATTCCGCTAAATTTTATGATCATTGGTATGGCTGCCGTTTTAAGTGCAAGTATTCACGCGCCTTTTACAGCCATTTTTTTAGTTTGCGGTTTAACCAATGATTATACCCTATTTCTACCCATTTTAGTAGTTTGCTTAATTTCAAAATATACGGCAAAATTATTATATCCATTTACTGTATACACTTATTCTCCTAGTCTAGCAAAATAACTACTTATGTCATCGATCCACAAAATCAAGAGAAATTACCGCAAAACAAAATACATTCTTTATAAAGAAACACTTGTCGATTTCAAAGAACATTTATGGGCTTTTATTGGTGGATTTGTTGGTATCGGGATTATAGCTTATTTACAATCCCAAGTACTCCCAAAGTCGGATATGGTTTATTTAATAGGTTCGTTTGGCGCCTCTAGTGTATTAGTTTATGGAGTTATTCAAAGTCCTTTGGCTCAGCCAAGAAATCTTATTGGCGGTCATGTGATTTCTGCCATTATTGGAGTGACTGTTTATAAATTCTTGCCCGATATCTTATGGTTAACTGCTCCTCTTGCAGTCGCTTCCTCAATTGTATTAATGCAAATAACAAAAACACTTCATCCACCAGGTGGCGCGACTGCTTTGATTGCAATTGCTGGTTCCGAAAAAGTGAAAGAGTTAGGTTATTTATACGTTCTTTCCCCTGTACTCAGCGGATCACTTATTCTACTTGCAGTGGCGTTAATCACCAATAATATGGCGCACAATAGACTTTATCCCAACCATAAAAAATACCACAAATTCAGAAAGAGAATTTCTAGAGCCTTTAGAAATCGGAGAGCAGAATAAATAAATTTTGTTAATAGAAAAAAGGATGAAAATAGAATTCTCACTAACTCATTGAGTCTGAAAAACATTCCTATTTAATCTTCTAATTTCATATTCATAAGCAAAAATCTTATCAACAAATCGCAAATCTGTAACAAAACTTCAAGACTAAATCTAAAATTAAATTTTACCTTTGACCTTTCAAAATAACAGGAAAGATTATGGTTTACAAATTTAGAGTGATACTAGACGCAGAAGATGATGTTTTTAGAGATATTGCTATACATGAGGAAGATACATTAGAGGATTTACACAACGCAATTTTCAATTCTTTCGGTTTTGACGGGATGGATGTTGCTTCTTTCTACACTTGCGACGAGACTTGGAATCAGGAAGATGAAATTTCTCTTTTTGATACTGGAGATGTTCCTGGCGAGCAAAAAATAATGAGTGATTACGCTTTATCTGATATTTTAGACAAACAAAACACAAAGATTATCTATGTCTACGATTTCATTAATATGTGGACATTCCTTATTGAATTAGCTGCTATTGAAGAGCCTGTTACAGGTAATGCATATCCAGAAACTATATTTTCTCATGGAGAAATTCCTGATGAAGCAATGGAGAAAAATTTTGAATCCGATAATGCCGATGATTACAATGACGAATATGAAGATGGTTTAGATGAAGATGATCTAGACATGTTTGAAGGAGATGATAGTTTTGAAGACTTCGGTTTTGAGGAGAACTGGAATTAATTCCTCTCCCCGACCCTCTCCAAAGGAAAGGGAGCTAAGCGAACTATAAATAAATATTGCTATAATAACGAAAAGCTTTTTTGTTTGCACAAAACACCTTTAATAAAAACTTTTATTCATTTGTGTAAATAAAAGCAATTTCAAAACCTACCTCTCAAACTTTAATAATATGATCAACCTATATAATACACATATCGAAAATTTATCAATTCATAGAGTTGGTAATAAAAGTAGAAATGAAGCTATTTTTTTATCAGAACAGCCATTTAGCTTGAATGATGAAATTGTACCTTTAATGAAAGAATTTTTCTTTAAACCATTTAGAGAAAAAGAGGAAAATTATTTTCAGTTTGCTCACGAAATTGATTTGGATTACAATGATATGTTCAAGTTCGCAACGGAAGTTTTTGATAATCCTGCAACTATTCATGAAGTTTCAAAAAAAATAACAAATCATTTATTTGAGCAATCTAATCATCCTCATATTAAAAATGGTGAAGTATACGTTACCTATTTAACAAACTTGAGTATCGATAACAACGTTGTTGATGCGATAGGGATTTTCAAAAGTGAAATTCAAGCTGACTTTTTACAGTTTGAAGAAAAAGCTTCTCATTTAGAAATGATTTTGCAACAAGGTGTTAGTTTGAACAAACTTGACAAAGGTTGCTTGATCTTTAACTATAAAAAAGAGGAAGGATATAAAATTTTGACAGTAGATAGCAACCGTTATGATGCCAGATATTGGTTAGAGCATTTCCTTTCTGTGGATGCATTTGAAGATGAAAATTTCATTACTAAGAAGTATCTGAAATTCTGTCAGAACTTTGCTAAAGATGTTGTTTTCCCCGCTGAAGACAAGAAGGAGGAAGTAATGTTTATGAATCGCTCTGTTAATTATTTTGCCAAAAATGATGAATTTGAAGAGACCGAATTTCTAAATGAAGTTTTAGACAATCCCGACTTAATTCCAGAGTTTAAAAATTATAAAATAGACAAGGGAGAAAAGTATAGTATTGAAGATATAACTTCTTTTCCTATTGCGAATGCAGCAGTTTCTGACGCTCGTAAATCGATTAAAAACGTAATTAATTTAGACACCCATATCCAAATTAAAATGGATTTCATTAATCCTGAAAGTGCCGAGAAGTACGTTGAAAAAGGATGGGACGAAGAAAAGCAAATGTATTACTACCTTGTATATTTCAACAAAGAAGAAAAGTCCTAATGGTAACTTTTTGTAAATAGTCGATATTAAAATAATATGAATCCTCAAGTAGCTAATTGCTTGGGGATTTTTTTGTTTAAAGGATCAAAATTTAAAATCTTGGAAGTTACAACAGTCGAATTGAAAGAGTAATAAAACTATTATTATTTGTAAATTTACCTTTCTAAATATAGAAAATGACACATCAATTCTTTACCGAAAGCCCTTTCAAGACAATGATCTCTTTTCATAAGCTTATTGAAGCGCTTGAAGAAATCTCTATTTCTGATGTGGATTATCGGGCTAATTATGCAAAAGCTTTACTAAAAGAGATTGAACCATTTCCTGAATTTAGAACAGGAATTGAAGATTTAAATTTAATTAACGATAATGAAACTTTAATAAAAAACTTACTGGCAGATCTATTTCCAACCGCTTTAACTAACAACGAGATTAAAGCAGTAACTATTCCTTTTCAAAATTTCACTTTTAATTACACAGAACGTTTTAAAAAAATTGTACAACAAGCCGGTATCGCATTTGACATGTCTATAAGAAATCTAGACGAACATCAGTTTTACATTATGAGCTGTACGTTAATTTTAAATCAATTCTACGGACAAAATATTGATTACAACAATCCTTTATTTTATGATATTCCAAGTGAAAACGGAGTCATGAATCAATATAGGATTTTATATAACGCTGATTTTTTAGAAATTCAACCTACTGATAACGTAAATCCTATTTCCCAAGACGACATTGACTTGTTGATGGATAATTGTGATAATATCGCTTTGTGGAAAGAGAAATTTCCAGTGAATAGTTGGACACTAAAAGGTTTCGGAATTGCTGTTTTATTTGATGCCACTACTGAAAGTGCGATTTCAAATCTAAAAAGTAATCTATTAAAACCGGAAATAGAACTAATAACGCTTCAAGATAATTTTGAATCTATTTTTCGCTCCATATTCAAAAACCCAAATCTAAAAGTTGGAATGATTATTTACGATGAAGAACAAGATAAATTTGTAAAGACTACTTACAATAACGATGAAAGTAGCGGCAGCTTTATACTATCTGCTGACGGTGAAATAAACTGTAATAATGAGTTTTTTGGCTGTTCTTTCGAAAAATTATTAAAAGACAAAAAGCCTTTATCGATTGCAAACGTTGAAAATTTTGCATTAGTTCCCGGTAATGAAAAATTAGGACAACATTTATTGAAACAAAATATTCGAAGTTGCATTTTTTGTCCTATTGTGAAAAATGACGTTATTCTAGGCATTATTGAATTAGTTTCACCAAATAAAAGAGAACTCAACAGTCTTAATGCAAGAAAACTAGACCTGATTATACCTTATTTAATTGATACTACAGAACGTCATAATTTAGATAAGCAAAACCAAATTGAAGCTATAATACAAAGAGAATATACGGCCATTCATCCTAGCGTATATTGGAAATTTAGACAAGAAGCTTTAAAATTTTTCGAAACAAATCGTCAAAATAAAGGTTACATCTTCAAAGAAATTGTTTTCAAAGAAGTATTTCCTTTATATGGTCAAATTGATATCAAAGGATCATCAGAACACCGAAACAAAACCGTAAAAGAGGACTTAAAAAAGCAATTAAGCACACTGATTGAAATATTCGAAAATCACGAGTCAGATACTAATATTTTATTATTAGAGCAACGTAGATTCGAATTAAAATCGCTCTTAGATCAATTGAATTTGCCTCTAAAAGCAGATACGGAACAACAGATTCAGCTGTACATCCAAAATGAAATTCATCCTGTTCTTAAAAACGCTGAAAATGGTGCGGCTGAGAAAAGTTACTTTGATAGTCTCGATGAAAAGTCAGGATTGTATTATCATGCAAGAAAACAATTTGATAACGCACTTTCAATTATTAATAAAAAACTCGCGGGAGTTCTTGATGAAAAACAAACAGAAGCACAAAACATTTTCCCTCACTATTATGAAAGATTCAAGACTGATGGCATAGAACACAATTTATACATTGGTTCATCTATTGCTCCAATGAAAGCTTTTGATATTATGTATCTCCATAATTTAAGGCTTTGGCAATTACAAACTCTTTGTGAAATGGAAATGGAACTATGATGCGACCCTTTGTTAAGACAACTTTTTCAAAAACTTAAGATAGTTTTTTTTTAGTTTTATTTTCCAGTTTCCTGGCTAAAATCGGAGATA
>NZ_JBANDI010000020.1:0-74256 GCF_039123485.1 Flavobacterium sp. PL12 | reverse complement strand
TTGAATAATCTTTTTGGGTTCGCTTTAAATAGCGACTTACTTCTAGGTTTTCCATAAGGATACTTTTTTGTGTATCGCTATTTCAGGACGGGACATAACTAAAAAAAAACCTCCTATCAAGTAAATGATAGAAGGTTTATTAAAAATTGTAAAAATTTAATTATACCACTCCTTGAGCAAGCATTGCATCAGCAACTTTTACAAAACCAGCGATATTTGCTCCTTTTACGTAGTTTACATAACCGTCAGCATCTGTACCGTATTGTTTACATTGATTGTGAATTCCTTTCATAATTTCTTTTAATCTTGAATCTACTTCTTCACTCGTCCAGTTTAAACGAATAGAATTTTGAGTCATTTCTAATCCCGAAGCTGCAACACCACCAGCATTTGCTGCTTTACCTGGAGCAAAAAGTACTTTAGCATTTAAGAATTCCTTAATTGCACCTAATGTACTTGGCATATTTGCTGCTTCTGTAACACACATAACGCCATTAGCAATTAATTTTTTAGCATCTTCATCGTGCAACTCATTTTGTGTAGCGCAAGGAATTGCAACGTCAACTTTAACTTCCCATACACTTCTTCCTTTATGGAATGTTGCGTTTGGAAATTTTTCTAAGTACGCTTCTACTCTATTATCTCCTCTGTTTCTCATTTCAACCATAAAGTCGATTTTCTCACCAGAGATACCTTCTTCGTCATAAATATAACCATCAGGTCCAGAAATTGTTACTAATTTCCCTCCAAGGTCATTTACTTTTAAAGCAACTCCCCATGCTACATTTCCAAAACCTGAGATAGCAACTCTTTTATCTTTTATAGATTCGCCTATAGTTTGCAACATTTGTTCTGTAAAATAAACTACACCGTAACCTGTTGCTTCTGGACGTATCAATGAACCTCCGTATGCCAATCCTTTACCAGTTAAAACTCCAGTAAATTCATTTTTGATTCTTTTATATTGACCAAATAAATATCCAATTTCTCTTGCACCAACACCAATATCTCCAGCAGGAACGTCAAGTTGTGGTCCAATGTGTCTGCATAATTCTGTCATAAATGATTGACAAAAACGCATTACTTCACCATCAGATTTACCTTGTGGATCAAAATCAGAACCTCCTTTTCCACCACCCATTGGCAAAGTAGTCAAGCTATTTTTAAACACTTGTTCGAAAGCTAAAAATTTCAATACTGATAAATTCACAGTGTGATGAAAACGAATCCCTCCTTTATATGGTCCAATTGCAGAGTTCATTTGAATTCTGAATCCTCTATTTACTTGTATTTCTCCTTTATCATCAACCCACGGAACACGGAATATGATTGAACGTTCCGGCTCTGTCATCCTTAAAAGAAGATTTTTACCGTCATATTTTTTTTGAGTAACGATAAATGGAATTACTGTTTCTGCAAATTCTCTAACTGCTTGAATGAATTCAGGTTCATTTGGATTTTTGGCTTCAACCTGAGCCATAAAATCATTTATTTTTATTGACATAGAATATATGTTTAAATTAAGAAAACGATATCGTAATACATCACAAATATACATTTTATAAAATATTCAGCCATATTTTTTTTAATCTATCAATAGAATTATCTTTATATTAAGAATTCACCAATAATTATATTTCTCACAAACACTTTTAAAGCTTTTTATTAAGAATTTCGCAAGCAAATAAGAATTTATCGCTTTCTTTTTAATTTTTATTTATTTTCCAAATGATTGATGTTTTTATATATTTGTAAGGATTGCAAAATTCCACCAACAAATGACCAAACAAATTCTATTTCTTTTATTAATCCTTTTTGGGCTGCCTAGTACGACAATTGCTCAATTTGGTGGGTTTTCCCATGAAGTAGGAATTATTGCTGGACCAATTGCTTTTCAATCTGATTACGGCCAAAGATCAAACCTCTCTACTAATGCTGGTAATACAGGACTTGGTATAGGAATTATACATTATCTAAATTTTTCATATAAAGAAGATTGCAACTGCTACACTCCAGATACTTACTTTAACGATCATTTTAAATTTAGAACTGAACTTTCCTATAATAAAACTGAATTGCAACATTTTGGCCAGTGGGTTGCGCAAAGCAAAACTACAACTGGAGCTCAGAAATTACGAGCGATGACTGGAAGTACAGCAGTTACAAACTTAGGAGTACAGCTTGAATATTTCCCTTTAAGTGTTCGAGAATTTTCTGCTACTACAGGTCGACTAGCTCCATTTGTTAGCCTTGGAGGTCAGTTTAGTTATTATACGGCTAAAGCATCTTCGTCATTAGGGCCTTTAGGAACGCCATTGACAACATTTCCAAAATACTTAACCCCAACTGATGGAAGACCTTACGGCTTTTCAACTGAAGGTGGAACTGTATTGTCTGTAGTTTCTAGTGTGGGAACACGCTACAAATTAACAACCTTATCTGATTTAATGATTGATCTAAGAGGACAATATTTCTTTTCAAACTGGGTAGATGGTTTGAATCCTAATCCAGCTATTTACAAAGAAAATAAAGCTAATGATTGGCTGGTTTGGTTTAATGTGGGGTACATTTATTATTTATAATTAAAAGACTTGATTCTATAAAAGCAAAAAGCTCCAATTCAGAAAATTGGAGCTTTTTTTATATAAACAGTGGCTTTATGCTAATGCTTGTTTTAAATCTTCGATCAAATCATCTGCATCTTCGATACCTACACTTAATCGAACTAGATCATCAGTAATTCCAATTTCTTTTCGTTTTTCTTCTGGAATTGAAGCATGTGTCATTAAAGCAGGATGATTTGCTAATGATTCTACTCCACCTAAAGATTCTGCTAAAGTGAATACTTTTACTTTTTCAAGAAAGTCAATTGCATCTTCTTTTTTACCCGAAACAAAAGTAAAAGAAACCATTCCGCCAAAACCACTCATTTGCTTTTTAGCGATTTCATGATAAGGATGACTTGGTAATCCTGGATAATAAACGGTTTTAATTTTCGGATGATTACTCAAAAATTCTACTACTTTACCTCCATTTTCACAATGTCTTTCCACACGTAAATGCAAGGTTTTTATTCCTCTTAAAATTAAGAAACTGTCCATCGGTCCTAAGGTAGCACCAGTTGCAAATTGTTGAAAATGCAATTGTTCGCCTAGCGCTTCGTCCTTTACAATTAGAGCTCCAGCAATAACATCAGAGTGTCCACCTAGATATTTTGTTGCAGAGTGCATTACGATATCAGCGCCTAAATCTAAAGGTTTCTGTAAATAAGGAGTTGCAAAGGTATTATCAACAGCAAAAAGAATTTTTTTCTCTTTGGTTATTTTAGCGATTTCTTGAATATCAGCTAATTTCATCAATGGATTAGTAGGGGTTTCTACCCAAACTAATTTTGTGTTTTCATTAATTAATGACTTGAATATCTCCATGTCATTCATGTCTACAAAATGAAATTTTATACCTGAATCTTTGTAAATACGAGTAAACATTCTATACGTCCCTCCATATAAATCATCCATAGCTATAATCTCATCTCCAGATTTAAAAGAGCGCAAAACGCAATCAGTCGCGGCTAGTCCTGATGAAAAAGCTAATCCTCTTGTTCCATTTTCTATACTAGCTAATGCATTTTCTAATGCACTTCGAGTAGGATTTGCAGCTCTACTGTATTCATAATCTGGGTTTAAAGGTTTCCCTGGACTAGTTTGTATAAATGTTGATGTTTGATATACTGGAGGCATAACAGCTCCAGTGCTTGGATCATGATGTTGACCACCATGAATAACTTTAGTATTAAATTTCATAAGTTGAATTTTTGATGCAAAATTGTTTTGCAAATTTACCCTTTAATTTTATCTAACCAAGAAACAAGTAAGTACCTTTGTTTTTAATTAACATTTTTGACATGAAATACTTTATAATCTACACCTTATTGCTTTTTTCAGTAGCGCAATGTTCTAACGAATTAGTTTTTGAAGAGCAGTCTTTTCAGAAGAAAACTACTTTGCCGTGTACTGGAGACTGTCCATCAATTAGTGTGAAAATTCCTGTTGCAAATGCAGTTCCTGTAGTAGCAGACAGTATCAATAAAAAAGTTTTTTCAGTTCTAAAAGAAATTATTTATTTTGGCGAAAAGCCATACACTTCTAAGGATTATAATGGATTATTAACATCATTTATTAATTCCTATGAAAAACTCCAAAAAGAGTTTCCAAAGGATAAATTTGGCTGGGAAGCTGACATTAAGGGAAGTGTAAAATACCAATCAGAAAATATATTGAATATAGAAATCAATCATTATACATACACCGGAGGCGCTCATGGTTATCAAGGTTTACGTTCGCTACTTTTTGATCCTAACACGGGAAAATCTATAACTAATGACGAACTTTTTATTGATAAAGCGATTTTCAAAGCTTTGGCTGAAAAAAAATTCAGAGCTAAATATAAAATTCCAGCAAGCAAATCGATTAATTCTACCGGTTTAATGTTTGAAAAAGAAATGTTTCAGTTACCACAAAATATATTCTTTACTGACAAAGGATTATTGCTTTATTATAATTCATACGAAGTAGCATCGTATGCTGATGGAGCTAAAGAACTATTATTGTCATATACTGAAGTGAATGATTATTTAGCAGTAAAATAGCTATCTCTCCAATATCTTAGCCCTGACAGTAATGAAAATCCTCTAGTGCTTAAACCTATTTTTTTCAGGAAGAAAAGAGCGACCGCAGGAAGCTCCTTTTATGACTTATAAAAAAAGGGTAAAGAACTAGAGATTGAAATGTATGGCGGGAATAGCTCCTAAAAAAAATACAAATATTAGTTTAAGAACTTTTATAAAAAATCGATCATTTTCAGTGCCAAATTATTTTTCTTTGCACAACGAAACTACCCTTATTATGGACAAAATATATTATCTCGCTTCGTGCGACACTTGCCGAAAAATCATAAAATCATTACCGAAAGACCATGATTTTAAATTTCATGACATTAAACAAGATCCTATAACTGTTGAAGAATTAGAGCAAATGCGCGAACTTTCTGGAAGTTACGAATCACTTTTCAGTAAAAAAGCACAGTTGTACAAATCAATGGATTTAAAAAACAAAGCCTTGACCGAAGAGGATTATAAAAAATACATTTTAGAGCATTATACCTTTTTAAGTCGTCCTGTTTTTATTATCAATAACAAAATTTACATAGGTAATACACAGCAAAATATGCACCAAGTAATGCTCGCTTTAGGAAATGTCTAAAAGAAATCTTGCACTGATAGGAGCTACGATTGTCTCTATAATTTACGGTGTAACCTTTACGATTGCTAAGGACGTAATGCCTTTATATATTGATGCCTACGGTTTTATTTTATTGCGTGTAGGTGGATCGGTAATCTTGTTTTGGTTGGTTTGGTTTTTTATTAAATTGCTAAGTTCTAAAAAAGAAGATCGCAATAGCACTATTGAACTTGCTGATTTTCCTCGAATAATTGCTGCAGCATTCTTTGGGGTGGCTTTCAACATGCTTACTTTTTTCAAAGGTTTAAGTCTTACTTCGCCTATTTCAGCCGCTGTAATTATGGTTTCTACGCCCATGATTGTTTTAGCGCTTTCAGCTATAATAATGAAAGAGCGAATGAAAAGTCGAATGATTTTTGGGATTCTATTAGGATTGATAGGAACGGGATTTCTTATCTTGTATGGAAAATCTATTGGAAGCGCGACTAATGCAGGACTCGGGAATTTTTTAGTTTTAGTAAATGCAATTTCCTATGGTTTTTATTTAATTATTGTCAAAAAATTGATGGATAAATACAATGCTTTTGCTTTTGTAAAATGGATTTATTTGTTTGGTTTTATAATGGTGTTGCCTTTTGGCTGGAGCCAATTTGAAGCTGTAGATTGGTCCGCAATTCCTACTGATATTTCTTGGAAAATAGTGTTTGTCGTTATTATTTCGACTTTCCTAACGTACCTTCTGAATTTACTTTCTATGAAAGAGTTAAAACCAACAACAGTAGCTGTTTTTATCTATTTGCAACCTTTGTTCGCAACAATTTTTGCGATAGGTTTAGGAAAAGACGAGTTGAGTTGGGTCAAAATTATTTCAGCTTTATTGATATTTATTGGAGTTTACTTAGTGACATACTCCCCTAACCCCTCCAAAGGAGGGGAATAGAACTATATTCAAATTTCTCCTTCGGGGGTCAGGGGGAATTTTTTACTATCTTTGCCCTCTTTTAGAAAATTATATGATACAATCAATGACAGGTTTTGGTAAAGCAACTTTGCAATTACCATCCAAAAAAATTACGGTAGAAGTAAAATCTTTGAACAGCAAAGGTTTAGATCTAAATGTGAGAATGCCTTCGCTATATCGAGAAATGGAACTGGGATTAAGAAACCAAATCGCATTAAAACTTGAAAGAGGAAAAGTTGATTTTTCTATTTTTATCGAAAGCACTGCTGAACAAACTTCTACAAAAGTAAATGTGCCAATTGTAAAAGCCTATATCAATCAATTGAGAGAAGTGGACGCTGATGCTGATGAAACGGAACTAATGAAAATGGCGATTCGGATGCCGGATACTATGAAAATAGAGCGCGATGAAATTGACGAAAACGATTGGGTACAAATTCAGACTGTTATTGAAGAAGCTTTACAAAACATCTTGACTTTTAGAAAAGATGAAGGAATGTCATTAGAAAAAGAATTTCAATTGCGAATTGGAAATATTCGCCAATATATGAATGACGCTTTAGCATTAGATCCAGAACGTGTTCAAGCAATCAAAGATCGTTTGCAAACAGCAATTTCAGAACTAAAAGTAAACGTAGATGAAAATCGTTTCGAACAAGAATTGATTTATTATCTTGAAAAATTAGACATTACTGAAGAAAAAGTGCGTTTGACAAATCACCTCGATTATTTCCTAGAAACTATTAACGGAACGGAAGCTAACGGAAGAAAATTAGGATTTATCACTCAAGAAATGGGTCGCGAGATCAACACTATGGGTTCTAAATCTAATCATGCTCAAATGCAAAAATTAGTCGTTCAGATGAAAGACGAATTGGAAAAAATAAAAGAACAGGTATTGAATGTTTTATAGAGGAATTAGTAACTAGTGAATAGGAATTACACTATGCTAAACTAATCACTAATTACTATTCACTAATCACTTAAAAAATAATGAACAAAGGAGGAAAATTAATTGTTTTTTCAGCACCATCAGGATCTGGAAAAACAACTATCGTGAAACATTTACTAGCACAAGATGATTTGAATTTAGAATTTTCTATTTCTGCAGCGTCACGCGACGCTAGAGGTGAGGAAGTAAACGGAAAGGATTACTATTTCATATCTACCGAAGAATTCAAAAAACACATCAAAAATGACGATTTCCTCGAATGGGAAGAAGTCTATCGCGATAATTTTTACGGAACTTTAAAAAGTGAAGTAGAACGCATCTGGGCATTAGGAAAAAATGTGATTTTTGATATTGATGTCGCTGGTGGATTAAGAATTAAAAGTAAATTCCCAAACGAAACTTTAGCAGTTTTCGTTAAGCCACCAAGTATCGACGAATTAAAAATTCGCTTGAAAAAGCGCTCTACTGAAAGTGAAGACAAAATTAATATGCGCATCGCTAAAGCTTCTGTTGAATTAGCCACTGCACCACAATTTGATGTTGTTATAAAGAATTACGATTTAGAAGTTGCTTTAGAAGAAGCACATCAGCTGGTGAAGGATTTTATAAGTAAAAAATAGTAATTGGTAAAAAGTAACTAGTAATTAGCTTAAGATGGCAGAAATTAAATCATATAAAGATTTACTGATTTGGCAAAAGGGAATTAGAATTGTCTGTTTAGTATATCAGCTATTAAAATCATTTCCTAAAGAAGAACTATATGCTTTAACAAGTCAATTGAAAAGAGCTTCAGTTTCAATTCCATCAAATATTGCAGAAGGTTATGGTAGAAATACTCAAAAATTATTTAGTCATTTTTTAGATATTTCTAGAGGTTCATTATTTGAAATAGAAACTCAGTTACTCATTGCTAATGAACTTGGTTTTATAATAGATCAAACTTTGTACAAAGAAATATTAGGACAAATTGAGGAAGAATCTAAGATGATAAATTCATTTTCAAAAACTCTCAAAAACTAATTACTTTTTACTAATCACTATTTACCAAGATAATGAAGATAGGACTATACTTCGGAACATTTAACCCCATTCACATTGGGCATCTAATTATCGCCAATCATATGGCGGAATATTCTGATTTAGACCAAATCTGGATGGTGGTGACGCCGCACAATCCTTTTAAGAAAAAAAATACTTTACTTGAAGATTCCCATCGTTTGGAGATGGTGCATCTTGCCACTGAAGACTTTCCTAAAATCAAACCTTCAGATATAGAGTTTAAATTAGCACAGCCCAATTATACCATAAACACATTAGTTCATTTACAGGAAAAACATCCTACTTATGAATTTTCGTTAATTATGGGAGAAGACAATCTAAGGTCTCTTCATAGATGGAAAAATTACGAAGCTATTATAGCGCATCACGAAATTTATGTCTATCCGAGAATATCAAATGATGAAGAAAACTTAGAATTAAAAGATTCACAACATTTCGGGACAAAAATTCATATGATCGATGCGCCTGTAGTAGAAATTTCATCCACTTTTATTCGGGATAATATTAAAAAAGGAAAGAATGTGCAGCCATTACTGCCTACTGAAGTTTGGAAATATATTGACCACAATAATTTCTATAAAAAGTAATTACCCTAAGGCACTTTTTAGCTCTAATTCTATTTTTTCGAAAATAGTATTTAAGTTTTCATTTTTAGCTGATAATAAAAACACCTCTGAACTAGGCATTTCTTTGCTGTTCCACAATAATTTTATTTTCTTACCTCCAATAAATTTTTTTGCATTAATATCCCACACCACTGCAACACCTAAATTTCTTGAAAGTATTTCAATCATTTCATTTTCGGAAGGAATTATGTAATTTGGAACCATAGACGGTCTTTTTTTATTAAAAACATGAAGCCAAAATAATTTTATGTGTGGAATTCCTGCATCGTGGCTAAACCATTTCTGGTCATTTAACCAGTTTTCAGTTGCGTCATTGTCTTTGTTCTTAATAGTCGCTTTTAGTTCAGATTCGTTAATGGTATTTGATCCAACTATTACTTGTCTTATTTCTCCAACCTTTTTTTGAACGGTGTCGAAAGTGTCGTATTGCTTTGTTACAATTGCGAAATCAAGCTTTTTAGAATTTACTAATTCGAATAATTGATCATTTTCATGAAAGCTGAAATCTATAAAATCAAATTTAGAAAGTAAGACGCTCCCCATACTAATCATAAAGTGTTTTGAAAGTCCAACTGAAATTAACCGATTGGCATTAAATGCCTTAGCTCTAAAACCGTTTTCCACATTTTCCAATCGCTCAAGAGCTTCAATGATTAAATTATTGAGTAACTTAGCGTACTGTGTTGGTTCCACGCCTTTAGATTTTCTGTTGAAAAGTTTATAACCAACATGCGCTTCCAACATTCCTATCTGCTGACTCACGGCTGGTTGACTGATAAAAAGCTCCTTTGCAGCCAAAGAAAAATTTCCATTTTTATAAACAGATTTGAAAGTTCTGTACCATTCAAGATTGACCATGATATAAATATATTTATCACAAACATAATTTAAATTATTTTTACTAATAACATATTAGCCGTAAATTTGTAGTAATAAATGAAGTATGAAAAAAATTGCAGTATTTACAATTATAGCATTAACAGTAGGATGCTTGAGTGCAACTGCACAGATAAAAAATAAAAACGATATGAAAAAAGTATTATTTGTACTAACTAGTCACGATAAACTAGGAGACACGGGAGAAAAAACAGGGTATTGGACAGAAGAATTTGCAGCACCTTACTACGAGTTAGCAGACAAAGGAGTTCAAATTGATATCGCAACACCTCTTGGAGGTCAGCCACCAATAGATCCGAAAAGTGAAGATCCTTCAGCAGCTACAGAAGACACAAAAAGACTGGATAAGGATACCGACGTTCTAGCTAAATTAAAAAACACTCATAAACTATCTGATGTGAATCAAGCAGATTATGATGCTGTTTTCTATCCAGGAGGTCATGGACCGCTTTGGGATTTAGCTGAAGATAAAACTTCAATTGCATTAATTGAATCTTTTTATACCAATAAAAAACCAGTAGCTTTTGTATGTCACTCTCCTGGCGCACTTAAAAACGTCAAAGTAAATGGTGAATATTTAGTAAAAGGTAAAAAAGTAACTGGATTTTCTAATAGTGAAGAAGAAGCAGTAGGATTAACTAAAGTTGTTCCTTTCTTATTAGAAGATGCTTTACAATCTAATGGTGCTAGCTATTCTAAAATAGCTGATTGGCAACCGTATGCTGTAGAAGACGGACTTTTAATTACAGGTCAAAATCCAGCTTCATCAAAATTAGTTGCTGAGAAATTATTGAACCAACTAAATTCAAAAAAATAATAGTATGTTAAATTTCGAATTATATAATCCCACAAATTTAGTTTTTGGTAAAGGACAAATTGAGAAACTATCAACTTTAGTTCCTCAAGAAGCAAAAATATTAATGACTTATGGAGGCGGAAGCATTTTTAAAAATGGTATTCACGCACAAGTAATTGAAAACCTAAAAGGTTTTGAAATCGTGGAGTTTGGTGGAATCGAAGCAAATCCACATTTTGAAACTTTAATGAAAGCAGTAGCCGTTGTTAAAGAGCAAAAGATCGACTTTATTCTAGCAGTAGGTGGTGGTTCTGTGATTGATGGAACTAAATTTATATCAGCTGCAGCAAAATTTGAAGGCAATCCGATAGACATTCTACAAAAGAAATTATTGATTAAGGATTTAGCGACTGTTATCCCTTTTGGAACCATTTTGACTTTACCAGCGACTGGAAGCGAAATGAATTCAGGTTCAGTAGTAACTATTGAATCTACCAAAGAAAAATTAGCTTTTGGAGGTTCTGCGTTATTTCCAAAGTTTTCTATTTGCGATCCTACTGTTATTGAATCTTTACCTAAAAGACAATTACAAAACGGAGTTGTAGATGCTTTTACTCACGTTCTAGAACAATACTTAACGTACGTTCATGAAGGTTTTCTTCAGGATCGAATATCTGAAGGAATTTTGCAAACATTAGTAGAAATAGGACCTAAAGTCGTTGAAAATCCAAAAGACTATGCACTTGCTTCTAATTTTATGTGGAGTTGTACAATGGCGTTGAATGGATTAATTCAAAAAGGAGTTCCTTCAGACTGGGCAACGCATATGATCGGTCACGAATTAACAGCTTTGTACGGAATTGATCATGCTAGAACATTAGCAGTAGTAGGACCAAACTTATACAGAGTAATGTTTGAAACTAAAAAAGGAAAATTAGCACAATACGGAAAACGTATTTTTAATTTAACTGGAACTGAAGATGAAATTGCCAAGCAAGCAATTGATAAAACAGTTAAATTTTTCCATACTATGGGAATGGACACTAAACTATCTGACTATACACAGGAATTTGACAAAACAGCCGACTTTATAGTGAATCGCTTTGAAGAAAGAGGTTGGTTAGGTTTAGGAGAAAAACAAAACATAACTTTAGAGAAAGTAAAATCAATTGTTGAAATGAGCTATTAAATCTTACGAAAATTAGTAACTTATTTCAAATTAAAATAAAAAGGCGTCCCCCATATATATGGAGGACGCCTTTTAACATTCAAAATATAACTAACTAATTCAATTCCTGTTTATCTGTTAAAAAATCGTACTAACAATACTTATAACGAATGTATACTATTTATATTGTGTGCTATATGTGAATTACTTATAATATATTTAATAAATTATGATTAATGCAATTAATGATCTGTTTTTGTTAGCAAACAAGGATTGATTAAATTTGCTTAATTGAAACAATTTTAAGTACTTTTGATTAAATTCAATATTATAATGGCCGAAAAAATAAAATTTGCAGTAATTGGTGGAGGAAGTTGGGCAACAGCAATTGCAAAAATGCTCTGTGTAAATCTTTCAGAAATTTCGTGGTATATGCGTAACGAGACTGCTATTGAGCATCTTAGAACATATAAGCACAATCCTAATTACTTAAGTTCTGTTGAGTTTGACACCAATAAGTTAAAACTAACTAATGACATCAACGAAGCTGTTGCTTATGCTGATTATATAATATTTGCAATACCATCTGCTTTTTTAGATGCTGAACTACAAAACCTAACCGTTTCACTTCAAGATAAAATTATTTTCTCAGCAATTAAAGGTATTGTTCCTGAGACGAGTTTAATTGTGGGAGAACATTTTCATGTGAAATATGACATTCCTTATTACAACATTGGTGTAATAACTGGGCCTTGCCATGCAGAAGAAGTAGCTTTAGAGCGCTTGTCGTATCTAACTATTGCTTGTGGAGATCCCGATAAAGCTAAAGTTGTCGCTACAAATTTATCTGGTAATTACATTAAGACAAAAATTACTGACGATATCATAGGAACAGAATATGCAGCAATGTTAAAAAACATTTATGCAATAGCAGCAGGAATTGCTCATGGCTTAGGATACGGAGACAACTTCCAATCTGTATTGATGAGTAATGGAATTCGTGAGATGAAAAAATTCATCAAAAAAGTCCACAAAATGAAACGAAACATTAATGATTCTGCTTATTTAGGTGATTTATTGGTGACTGGATATTCTATATTTTCAAGAAATAGAATGTTTGGAAATATGATAGGCAAAGGCTATACAGTTAAGTCTGCAATGATGGAAATGAGCATGGTTGCTGAGGGATATTACGCAGTCAAAAGCGCATACAAACTAAATCAAGCTTACGGTGCTAAAACACCTATTATTGACGCTGTTTATTCAATCTTGTATGAAGGAAAGAATGCTAAAACTGTTTTTAAGAAACTAACGGATCAACTGGACTAGATTTAAAAGATAGTTTTATGAGCGAAAGATGGAAATATCAAATTAAGACTGGCGGTCTCTGGGGATTAATAATCGCAGTAGTCATTCCTACATTGGATTTATTTCAACTGTCTTTTGAAAAGGCTTTCTTATCGAAACACAATTTAATTAGAACAATTTATTTTGTAACTTTTGGAGTATGTTTAATTGGATACTTAAGTTGGAGAAAAAAGGTAAAAAGTGAAAGCAGTATTACTTTACCTGATAATAACACCATCTAAAAATAATATAGGAACTTCTTCAACGTCCTTTTCATTTATCGAATTAGCTTTGAAGATGAACTTTTTGTCGTATAGTTTGTTATCCATGAAATAGGTTACCATAAACTCATTGTTAAGTGTTAAAACACTTTTTTCAATCATTTCTATTTTTACTACTGAAACAGCTGGAACTTCTACAAAAGCGTGACGTAAAAGTGACGTTTTTTTCATTTCACCATTTATAGTTCCAAAAGCTTTAGAAACTACCATAACACTTTCAATTAGAAAGTCACTATCGTTTACCAGATAGGCATACCAAACTTTCTCCATAAAGTCGTCACTCCATTCTTGGACAACTGCAACGAAAACATTTTCTACTTCAGGGATTGTAATATCTTTTTTCATGTCATTATAGCAAACGAAACAATTAGTTGGTTCGTTATTGATTAATGTTTAGTATTAAAAACTAAAATTTCACTTGAACCGAAAACCCTAGCCCAGATGAAAACGGCATCCCCCGCTTTTGAGCGGGGATATAGTGGACAGCTGGAAATAGCTCCTAAAAATTAGATTGATTTGCTCGTCGCAATGCCTAAATACTTGCTTTGAATTGCTCTAAGAAACGAAGGTCGTTTTCATAGAACATACGGATATCGCCAATCTGGTATAGTAACATCGCAATTCTTTCGATTCCCATTCCAAAAGCAAAACCATTGTATTCATCAGGATTGATTCCGCAGTTTTTAAGAACATTAGGATCAACCATTCCGCAACCCATAATCTCTAACCAACCCGTTCCTTTGGTGATTCTATAATCAGTTTCGGTTTTTAGACCCCAATAAATGTCAACCTCAGCACTTGGCTCCGTAAAAGGGAAGTAAGATGGACGTAGACGGATTTTTGATTTACCGAACATTTCTTTAGTGAAGTATAAAAGTGTTTGCTTTAAATCAGCGAATGAAACATCCTTATCGATATACAAACCCTCAACTTGGTGGAAAATGCAATGGGAACGAGAAGAAACAGCTTCATTACGGAAAACTCTTCCTGGAGAAATCGTTCTGATAGGCGGCTTATTGTTTTCCATATAACGCACTTGCACTGATGAAGTGTGCGTACGAAGTAGAATGTCTGGATTTGTTTGTATAAAAAAAGTATCCTGCATATCGCGTGCCGGATGGTATTCTGGCAAATTTAAAGCCGTGAAATTATGCCAATCATCTTCGATTTCTGGACCTTCAGAAACATTAAAACCAATGTTCGAAAATATATCTACGATTTGGTTTTTTACTAATGAAATGGGGTGACGAGAACCAATAATAGTCGGTTCAGCAGAACGAGTTAAATCTCCATAAAACCCTTTACTTTCCTCTTTACTTTCTAAAGATTCTTGTATGGCTTTTACTTTATCTTCGGCAGAAGTTTTAAGCATATTGATTACTTGTCCAAACTCTTTTTTCTTGTCATTAGGAACATTCTTAAATTCAGCAAAAAGATCTTTCAAAAGTCCTTTACTTCCTAAGAATTTAATACGAAATGCTTCTAATTCCGCTATGTTCTGCGTTGAGAAAGCTTGAGCTTCACCAATATATTCTTTTATCTTGTCTATCATTTTCATTCCATAATTGAGAGTGCAAAAATAAGTAATTTGTTCTAAGTTTGCCCTTTAATATTCCTAGTTTTTAAAGCAAATTTGAAATTGCAAGTCGCTATTCAAAAATTATTAGCTAATTACTTCTCTTTCTAGAAAGTAATTCACAATTGCTTCTTTCATCAAAACAGATTGCTCACCCGCTTTTAATGGAGGTAACTCTTCTTTAACTTTGTAATGTGGCCAACCTTCTTCATCAAAAAATTCAAATTCGTAAAAACCGTAAGGTTCTAACAATCTACAAATAGCGATATGCATCAGGTTTAGCTTTTCATCTTTTTTATATTCTCTATGCACTTTGCCTAGTTCTTGTACTCCTATTAAATATATAATTGCATCTAAGTCTAAGTCCTCTCCTTGTGAAAATTGATCTGAAAGTATATTTACAAGCTGTTCCCAGCGTTCTTTAAGTTGTGTGTCTCTTGACATTTTAAATTTTGATTGTAGAATAACATTTTTTCACTTTTAAAAGCATCAATAAGAGATACTTTACTACTGTGGTTATTCCAATTATTTTTGCAAAGATAAGAAGTTGAAAATTGGCAATTGATATGGATCTATTCTTTTATATTTGCGCTCTCTATTATTTATATTATTACGATGGGATTTTTAGATATTATTTTGTGCGCAGCGCTAATTTTTGCTTTCTATAAAGGTGTTGTAAACGGACTCTTTGTCGAACTAGCTTCGTTAATTTCACTAATTTTAGGTATCTATTTTGCAGTTAAGTTTTCTTCTTTCATGAAAGAATTTCTACTGGGATTTGTAAAATGGAATCCTAACACAATTCAAATTGTTGCTTTTGCATTGACTTTTATTGTGGTAGTTATCGCCATAAACATTTTAGGAAAATTTTTAACTGGAATAGCTAATTTTGCCTTTCTAGGTTGGTTAAATAAATTGGGTGGCGGATTTTTTAGAATCTTAAAAACTATTCTAATTGTGAGCATTCTTTTTTCACTTTTCGAAAAAATAAATTACAATAATTATTTAGCTAAAAAAGAAACACTTGACAATTCTATATTTTATAATCCAATCCAAAAAATAGCTGGTTACGTTTTCCCTTCCATAAAGAAAGGATATGAAGAAATGAAGAAGAAAGTCTAGGTAGAAAATATTAAAGCTTACAGCTTATGAAAGGCTACAAGCTTTATTAAAAATTTACACATATTACTTCACTTCCTTTATAGCTCTACTTTCTATCCAACCTTCAGTTCCATCTGTGAGTTGGATTTTTTTCCACTTACCAATAACTTCCTCAACATACACTTTTGTCCCTTCATGAAGTAAAAACAATGACTTTCCACCGTCTCGTGGTTCACTTTTTACATTCGCCATTTCGGCAAAAACAATCGCAGGTTTCTCAGTATCGAAATATCTTTTTTCAAAAATGGCTGATGAAGCGGTAATTAACAGCACTAAAATGGCAATAAACATTCCCACGAAAAAAGCTCTTTTCCAAACAGTAATCTCTAAAAAATAATACCCAATGAAAAATAATAAAAATAGTGTTGCCAGCCCTACAGTCGCCCATCCCCAGGTATTATAATTATAGATTCCAGTGAAATCGCGAACTAATTTGGCAAAACCTACTTTAGGAATAACTTTTATTTCATCGATGGTTTTTTTATGAGCAAATTTCAAGTTATTCAAACTCTCTTGGTCCTTAGGATTCAGCACTAAAGCCTTTTCATAATAGTAGATAGAAGGTGCTACTTTATTTAATTTGTAATATGTATTCGCCAAGTTAAAATAAAGTTCTGCCGAATGTTGATTACTATTCAATACGCTTTCATAAGCAACTGCAGCTTCAGAGTAATTTCCTTTTGCATAAAGCGTATTCCCTTTCTCAAAGCCACTTTGAGCAAAGAAAATTTGGGTTGAAAGCAAGAATAAATATAGTATATTTTTCATTTTATATTGTATTTGCCATTAAGGCACTAAATCTCAAAGTTTTTAATTATTCATCTAAAAACAAATTGCAAAAATTTGAGCTCTACGTCAAAAGCTTTACTTCAACTTTGTTTTAATTCTCTTTAAGAAATCTGTTTTTCTAATTCAGATATTATAAAAACCGCCTTATCAAAATCCTGTTGAATCGTTACACTCGAGGAAGGTGCATAGCGCGCTATTTCACAATTTTCGGTTAATGCAATGAATTCAATCACCGTTTCTTCGCTTGCATTGCGCGATAATAGCAGCTCTTGAATATTATTTTTACTCATTTCTGAAGTTTCAATATTCAACTTAGCTTTCAAGAAATTATGCATTGCTTTCTCCAAGGCGATATAAAACAGTTCTTTGTTTTTAATTTGTTTCTTAGCTTCTGACAAATATTTTTTAGCTAATCTATTATTCATTCGAATTCTATTTCCACTAATATCTCCCGCCAATGCTTCACGCTTATTTTTAAATAAGATAAGTAAAGGCAAAAGTAAAAACGGAATAAATAACAATACATAAAACAAGTTAGAACCTAAGAAATCTTTTTTGTTAATTTCGCTCAATTCTGTCTTCAGTTTTATAGGTCTGAAATGATCTACAATAGCATTTTTATTCTTATTCCCATCTGCTCTTGTAGTGTCTACAGGTGTTGGTCCCTCTAGAACATTAACCATAATTTCTGGAGAACTGATCGTTTTATAAGTTCTAGAATCCAAATCAAAATAAGAAAATTGCAATGGCTTGATAGGATAATTCCCTTTGTATTGCGGAATAATAGTATAACTATCTGAAGTTTTACCGTTCATCCCTGAAAGCGGTGTACTAATATCTTCACTATGCACCGGATCATACATTTCTAAGGCATTTGGTACCTCTGGCTTTGGTAAACTAAATAATTTTAAATTCCCTTTTCCAGTAACGCTTACAATTAAGTCTAGACTTTCACCATTTTTTAAATTATTCTTAGAAGGAGTTACCTTAAAATCAAATTTTCCAACTGCACCACTAAAATTATCTGGCTTACCAGTTTCAGGGAGTGGTTTTACGTTTATAGTTTTACTTCCTGCAGAAACGCGCTTACTTGTTTCAGTGAGTAACATTCGACCAAACATATCCCTACGATTAGAAGGCAATTGAACATCAATTTCTAGCGACAGTGGTTCGATTTTAAGCTTTCCAGATTTTTGTGGATATAAGACCACTTTCTTCAATACGATGTAGCGGTAATTTTGTCCCTTAAAAATTCCTTCTTCAGCAACAAGTTGTTTTATTTCAATATTTTGACTCCAGAAATCATTGTATTTTGGTTTATTTAATTCTCTAAAGTTTGAGATTCCAATATTTGCGAAATAAAGTTTGTATACGACTGTAGTTGGTTCGTTTACATATAAATTATCTTTAGAAACATCAGCTACAAGATATAAATTATCATCAGCTGCAATTTGAGAATCGTTTGGATCTCGTGGTTGTTCTTGAGCTGCAGTTACGTTTATTTTTATGGGAGCTGTTCTATAGATTTGCCCATTGTATTCAATAGCCGCTGATTTAATAACTAGAGTTCCTTTTTGATTTGGAAGTAAAAAATAGGAATATGCTTTCTCAAATGAACTTCTACCATTCACCCATGATTGACTAACTTGCTGACTAGGACCCGCAATGATTCTGAAGCCTTCAAAAGAAGGTTGCGCAAAATCATCACCATCAACATTCATCATAAAATCCACACGTAGTCTTTCATTCAACGCGAGCGTAGTTTTACTTACACGAGCTTCAAATTGCACTTGAGCGCTGATTAAACCGCACATTAAAAAGACAATCGCTACAAAATATTTCTTCATTTTTAAAGTATGAGATTGCATTACCAATCTTTTTCTGTTTTAACCGGTTTTCCTTGTACTTTTTGAGCGTTCACTTTATCTTGAACTTTCTTCTCCTCTTTATTTACTGCGTTCAGTAAATTCTCTAAACGCTCTTTTGAAATTCCACCAGGTTGTGGTTTTGGATCTCCTTTTTCATCTTGTTTTGGATCATTTTTCTGTTTATCCTGATCTCCTTTATCATCTTTTTTATCCTTGTCTTTATCTTTCTCTTTTTTATCTTTTTCTCCGTCCTTTTTGTCGTCCTTCTTATCTTTATCCTTTTTATCGTCTTTTTTCTTGTCATCCTTTGGAGGATTATCTTTCAACATTTTTTTGGCTAAAGCATAATTGTAACGGGACTCTTCATCAGTAGGATCATTTCTTAAAGCATTTTTATAGGCCTCCACTGCTTGTGTATAATCCTTCTCATTCATAAAAACATTTCCTAGATTATGAAAAACTCGATGTTTTTCAGCTCTTGTTTTTGAATTTTTTAGTGCTTTCACGTAAGCAAATTTTGCTTCTGATGATTGCTTTTGTTTATAAATTGTATTTCCAAGATTATAAGGCGCAGTTGCTTTATTAGGGAATTTAGAATCTGAAATTCTGTAATCCGCTTCTGCATCTGCAAATTTACTTTCCGCGTATTCTTTATTGGCTTTAGATAAAATTCTATCCTTCTTTTGTGCATACAATCCGGCAGTTGCTGTAAAAGCAAACATCAAAAAAGTCATTATTATACTATTTAATCTTTTCATTTATCGTTTATTTATGCCTAAAAGAGAATTAAAATCTTTTAGAAATAATTATTTATTCTCGTTAAATAAATCTAATTTTTTAACCCATTTTGTTTTTTTCTCCAATAGAAAAACATCAACAAATAGTAGCAAAAAAGCAAAACCTAAAAACCACTGAAACTGCGATTGAAAATCAGCCATTTCTGTAGATTCAAATTCGGTTTTTTGTATTTTATCTAAAGTAGCTTTGATGTATTCCAAAACTTCTTTAGTATTATTACCATTGATATAACCGCCTTTAGTCGCTTTTGCAATAGCTTCTAAACTTTCTCTATTCATTTTAGTAATCACCACTTCGTTGTTGTTGTCCTTCTGAAAACTTTCTACAACACCATTTCTTTTCAAAGGAATGGTAGCGCCTTTTTCTGTTCCAATACTTATTGTGATAATTTTTAATCCTGCTTTATTTGCTTCCTCTGCAGCAGCTTGTGCATCTTCAGAATGATCTTCACCATCTGAAATTAAAATTAATAATTTGCTGGTTTTACTTTTTTGGTCAAAATAGGTTATACCTAATCGAATTGCATCATCTAGAGATGTTCCTTGTGAAGAAACCATTTCAGTATTCATGCTTTGTAAAAACATCTTAGCAACACCGTAATCTGTAGTAATTGGTAAAAGTGGGAAAGCGCTACCTGCATACGCAACTATACCTATCCTGTCATTCCCTAACTGATTGATAATTTGTGAAACAATTTGTTTACTCTTATCTAATCTATTTGGCGCAACGTCTTCGGCAAGCATACTTTTGGAAACATCCATTGCAAAAACAATGTCAATTCCTTCACGCTTCACGGTTTCCATTTTAGTACCAATCTTTGGATTTACTAAGGCAATAATTAGCCCAAGAAAAGCAAGAAGCAACACCACTAATTTTAAAACAGGTTTAAAAACAGAGCTTTCAGGACTCAGTTTTTTCACCATTTCTAAATCTCCAAACTCACGCTGTTTTTTTCTCTTCCAATATAAATTTGCAAGAAATACTAACACTATAAGCGGAAGTATAATCAAGAGATATAAATATTTTTTTTCGTCTAATTCCATTTATAATTTTAGATTTTTGAATTAAGATTGTAGATAATATTCCAAATCTTTATTCTAAACTTATCATTTCAATTCTAACCTTGTGCTTGCAAAAACTCTCTACAAATTCTAATTCCTAGGTACTATCTCCCTTCCCTTCGGGGAGGGCCGGGGTGGGGATTTTATATAAAACTCCTGAAAACAGTTTTTCTCAATCCAATTTCCGCTAATAATAGAAAACCTGCTATCCATACAAAAGCTCTATACTTTTCATCGTAATCATAGAATTTTAGTTCTTCGATTTCAGTGGTTTCTAGTTTATTGATAGCGGCATAAATCTCAGCTAACTTGGTATTACTCGTTGCCCTAAAGTATTTACCATCAGTTTTAGCGGCAATATTTTTCATTAATTGCTCGTCAATTTCTACTTTCATATTCTGAAATAAAAATTGGCCGTTTGGAGCGATTGCGTACGGAGACATTGCCATTCCGTTTGTTCCAATACCAATTGTATATACTTTAATTCCGTATTGCTTAGCGATATCCGCAGCGGTTTCCGGCTCAATAAATCCGGCGTTATTAACTCCGTCTGTCAATAGAATAATGACTTTACTTTTTGCTTTACTATCTTTCAATCGATTTACAGCAGTAGCTAATCCCATTCCTATTCCAGTTCCGTCTTGCAGAACATTATCGTATTTAATAGTTTTTATAGCCTCTAGAACAATTGGCTTGTCACTTGTTACTGGCGTTTTAGTATATGCTTCAGAAGCATAAATAACTAAACCGATTCTATCATTAGGTCTTTCATCAACAAAATCAGCTGCAACCTTTTTAAGCGCTTCTAATCGGTTTGGCTTTAAATCTTTTGCTAACATACTTCCAGAAACGTCAATCGCCATAACAATATCGATACCTTTTGTAGTCTTGGTTCTATTGCTAACATCTACGGTTCTAGGTCGTGCCATTGCGATAATCAAACAACATAATGCTACGATGCGGAATACATTTAAAAGTGGTTTCAAATTTGTTAACGTAGATTCTGATCCTTTAAATCCCTGTAACGAACTCATTTTCAAAGTTGCTGATTGCTGATTTTTTTTCCAAAACAACCAAAAAACTGCAACTGGAATCAGAAGAAATAGCCAAAAAAATCCTGGGTTTAAAAAAGTTATTTTATCCATTATTTTGTTGCTTGTTTTAATTCAACAGAGTTCAAAACTCTTTCTGATATTTCGTCACCGTATTTATCTCCTTCTTCATGCAACAATAAAAGTTGTTGTAACCCGCCTTCTTGACTGAAGAGTAAAGCTTCATAATATATCTTTACACTTGATTTCGTCAAAGCATCCATTTGTGAAAAAGTACCGTACGCCTTTACTCCTTTTACCCCTTCTTTTGTTTCAAATTCTTCTTGCTTCACAATCATGTTTTGAGCACCTTGCGATTCAAGTGACTGCAAAACACCATCCATTGATTTAGTTAAATCGATTTCTGTTTCTTGTTTGAATTTTAAAGTTGAAACCATTAGATAAAACTGATCTACAACACTTCCATAAGCAAAAGATTGCATCTGTTTGATTAATGCCATACCATCTTTAGGCAAGGTTTTAGTCAAGTCAACCCTCTTTAACACCTTCGGAGTTTCTACTACTATTCCTGGATTTCCATATTCACTTTTGATCCATTCGCCTTCTAATAATTCTTTTGTTGGATGACCTAAAATATTATCTTTTACGTAATCAAAACCTTTAGTAATAATGAAAAATGTGGTCACAGCAAACAATATGAAAGCTACTGATGCTACAGCAGTTACAATTCGTTTTTTACGCTGCTTCTCTAGTTGAATTTGTATCTGTTTTTGTCTTTGTGCTTCGTTTAACAACATATCTTCATCAGCTTCCACTTCAACTGGAATCGAATTATCTAGTGTTAAAATCACCTTCTGAATTTTATTTCTATCCTCTGTAATTTCGAAATCCAATGGTTTTGATTTGGCAAACTTCACTAAATCTGCTTGTTTTAAAACGCGCTCTAGATTTTCTATAATTTCTTGTGAAAGCGTCATTTTCTTTTTGACAGACGCAGCTCTAAGACCATGAATCAATTCAGAAGTTGTACTTTCCATTGCTGGAATTTCTATTGCTTCTTCGATATAATTTCGCGCAATATCTGTCAATTCACTATAATAGGCTTTGACTTCTCCTTTTTGCCATAATTCTTTTTTCTCCAAAGTATCTAGCAATGTAGTTGCTTTCTCTATTGGTGTTTTTATAATCGCTGCTTGTAATTTTTTCTCTTGACGTTTTTTAAGAAACCAATAAATAAAAGCACCAATTCCAATTAGTAGCGCAATAACCAAAACATACTTCCACCAGTTGCCAATAGGATTTTCAGCAGGAGCAATGTCTTTTATGTCAAACATTTTCTGTTTTAAAGTATCGACTTTCACATTAGCCACTTCAACTAAAAGCGAATCCGTCATAAACGGCTTGCTATTAATAAAAATCTTAATACTTGGAACAACAAAACGACCCGAATCAAATTGAGTCAGTCCGTATTTTTTTATTAGTTCATACCTATTATCTACTTTAACGGTATCAATAGGATACGAACGAATCACCTCTAAAGCACCAACGTTTTTTAAATTTGGAAAAATAACTTTAGATGACGCATCAACAGTTGTTTTTATCGACAGTTTAAATTCGGCACCAATTTTATTTTTAAGCGTATCTATACTTGTAACCACTTGCTTTTGTTGTGCAAAAACAGCTGTGGAAAGCAGTAGAAGAAGTATGTGTAATTGTTTTTTCATTTTGTATTATTGCAAGCTTCTGATTTATGATTGAAGATTAACGATTTTTGATTTCAGATTTATTTCGAACCTACCAAAAAACATATTTGGTCTATTTCAAGTTTGCTTTAGCTGTTTTAATGCTCGAAACGAAAATAGAAATTAACTCATTAGCTTCTTCTTTAGCACTTAATAAACTCTTTAAATCTGAAACTAAATTTGCCTTTTCAATGATTTTCAAACAAACAAAAGTTTCTCTTAATTCTTTTAAACATATTCCCATTTTATGGATAAAATCTTTTGTACTCTCAGTGCTTTGAGCTTCTCCATAATTTAAAGCGGGAGAAGTTCCTGATCTTATAATTTGTCCTGCTAAATGATTCCCAGCATAATTCTTTTCAAATTTATTGGCAAGAATGATTATTGCTGCTGCAAAATCGATCAATCTATTTTCTAATTCTTGTTTGTTCATACATTGCTTTTTCCACGCTCTTCATTTTAAATCTGCAGTCAAAAATCTAAAATCAAATTATTTATTCCAACACCATCTGAAATCAAAAATCGTTGATCAAAAATCTAAAATTCTTACCTCGATTTAAAATAACTTAATAATTTCGTCACGTAGCTTTCGTCAACTCTTGTGTTTACAACTCCTGACCCTGATTTGCTAAATGTTTCCTTGAAATAGTTTAGTTTTTCATGATACAATTTTTCGTAATTCATTCGCACGCTTTTCGAACCTGTATTAACTAATTGAATTTCTCCAGTTTCAGCGTCAAGCATGGAGACCATTCCTAAATCTGGCATTTTTTCTTCCCGAATGTCATACACCCGAATTCCAGTTATATCATGTTTCTTAGCCGCAATTTTTAATGTGTGTTCATAATCTTCAGACATGAAATCTGAGATCATAAATACAATTGCTTTCTTTTTCTGAGTTCCCGATAAAAATTTTAAAGCTTGTGCGATATCCGTTTTATGGCTTTTAGGCTTAAATTCGATTAGCTCCCTGATAATTCTCAAAACATGTGACCTTCCTTTTTTTGGTGGAATATACAATTCGATAAGATCTGAAAATAAAATCAAACCTATTTTATCGTTGTTTTGAGTTGCTGAAAAAGCCATCGTTGCAGCAATTTCAGTAACGATATCTTTTTTGAATTGGTTTTTAGAACCAAAACTTTCAGAACCTGAAATATCAACCATCAACATCATGGTTAATTCACGCTCTTCTTCAAAAACTTTTACATGGGCTTCATTATAACGCGCGGTAACATTCCAGTCAATCGCACGAATATCATCTCCGTATTGATATTGACGCACTTCACTGAAGGTCATTCCGCGCCCTTTAAAAGAAGTATGGTATTCCCCAGAAAAGATGTGATCGCTCAATCTTCGGGTTTTAATTTCTATTTTTCGTACTTTTTTTAAAAGCTCTTTTGTATCCATTTTATTAGTAATTAGTAAGTAGTGAATAGTGAATAGTAACCAACCGAGGCTAATTACTAATCACTCATTACTAGTGACTTTATGGTACTTCTACTTCGTTTACGATTTTGTTGATAATATCTACTGAGGTTATGTTTTCAGCTTCAGCTTCATAAGTGATTCCAATTCTGTGACGCAATACATCATGAACAACAGCACGAACATCCTCAGGAATTACATAACCACGACGTTTTATAAATGCATAACATTTTGCAGCTGTAGCCAAGTTAATACTTCCACGTGGTGAAGCTCCAAAACTGATTAATGGTTTTAATTCAGCTAATTTATATTGCTCTGGATAACGAGTTGCAAAAACAATATCCAGAATATATTTTTCTATTTTTTCATCCATATATACTTCACGAACTGCTTCTTGCGCTCGTAAAATTTGCTCTACTGAGACAACTGGATTTACCTTTTCATAACTTCCTTTTAAATTTTGACGAATTACTAGACGCTCGTCTTCCATTTTTGGATAGTCAATAACTGTTTTCAACATGAAACGATCGACTTGCGCTTCTGGCAATTGATACGTTCCTTCTTGCTCCACTGGATTTTGAGTAGCAAGAACAAGAAATGGTCGATCTAACTTAAAAGTAGTATCGCCAATAGTTACTTGTTTTTCCTGCATCGCCTCTAGTAATGCCGATTGTACCTTAGCAGGCGCACGGTTAATCTCATCGGCAAGAACGAAATTTGCGAAAATTGGTCCTTTTTTAATCGAAAATTCGTTTGACTTAATGTTATAGATCATTGTTCCCACAACATCCGCCGGGAGTAAATCTGGAGTAAACTGGATTCTACTGAATGAACCTTGAATCGCTTGCGAAAGTGTATTAATTGCTAATGTTTTTGCTAAACCAGGAACTCCCTCTAATAAAATATGTCCTTGGCCTAAAAGTCCGATCAATAAACGCTCCACCATGTGCTTTTGGCCCACAATGACTTTGTTCATTTCCATTGTGAGAAGGTCTATAAAAGCACTTTCTCTTTCAATTTTTTCATTGATTGCTCTAATGTCTAAAGTAGCCGTATTTTGTTCCATTTTATTATTTTTAAAACCTTGAATTTAATGCCTGTATTTTGAAGGTGCAAATTGAATTTTTTTTTAGAGGTAAGATGTTAACAAATGGTTAAAACTTCAATAAATACCTTAATTTTAAGGATGAATTATGATACAATTTTTATATTTTTAAGAACTTTGAAAAATAAACTTTGAATTAGAGAATTTACGTATTCATCAAAAAATAAAGACAATGAGTAAAACAAATTTATCACCTGTAATAGCTGGTGTCATGAATTGGGGAATTTGGGATAAAAAACTCAATACCAAAGAAATGGAGAACATGATTCATGTGTGCTTAGAAAACAAAATAACCACATTTGATCATGCTGACACTTATGGTGACTACACCACAGAATCAGATTTTGGAAAAGCACTTGCTTCAAGTAAAATTGCGAGAGAAAAAATGCAGCTTATTTCTAAATGTGGAGTTCAATTAGTTACTGAAAGTCGTCAAAATACAATTAGACATTATGATTTCTCAAAAGAGTATATTATTTCATCCGCTGAAAATTCTTTAAAAAATTTACAGACTGATTATTTAGATGTTCTTTTATTGCACCGACCAAGTCCTTTGATGGAAGCAGATGAAATTGCTGAAGCAGTTTTAAAATTAAAATCTGATGGAAAGATTATCGATTTTGGTCTTGCAAGTTTTACTTCCTCTCAAACAGAATTAATTCGCCAAAAAACGGAAGTAAGTTACAATCAAGTGCAATTTTCAGCAACAAATTACAAGCCTATGGTCGATGGTAGTTTTGATTATATGCAAATGAATAATATTCGTCCGCTTTCAGGAAACCCATTAGGTTCTGTATTTAGAGAAGATAACTCACAGACAAGAAGATTGAAAAAATTACTGGTTTCATTAATGGAGAAATACCATTTAGGTTCCGATTCTATTTTGATTGCTTGGATTTTACAACATCCTGCTAAAATCATTCCTATTGCTGGAACAGTAAATGTGGCTCGCATTCAATCATTGAAAAAAGCAGTGGAATTAAAATTAGATAAAGAAGATTGGTTTGCTATCTGGACCGCAAGTATGGGCGAAGATGTAGCTTAGATTTTTTCTATGAAAAACTTACGTTTTATTATTCCCGTTTGCGTGAGGGATTGCAGTGGAGCTCTTTTATGATTTGTTCTCGTTTTTGAACGAGAGCAAATTATAAAAAGCTGGAATGGAAAGCCCGACCCGAAGTTGCGAGGAGGAACAACGAAGTAATCTCAAGGGTCACGCCCAAATAATCATCATGAAAAATTGCACTAAAAAAATAAATAAATGAGCAAAATAGTATTAGTTACTGGAGCCACCAGCGGAATTGGAAAAGCAACAGCACAAATATTAGCCAAAAACAATTACAAAATTATTCTTTGTGGTCGTAGAGAAGATCGCTTACTGGATTTGAAAAATGAACTTTCAGCTTTTACAGATGTTTATACATTGTCCTTTGATGTAAGAGATAAAAAAGCTGTTTTTGAGAGCATTAATTCTTTACCAGAAGAATTTTCTAAAATTGATGTTTTGATTAACAATGCTGGAAACGCACATGGTTTAGATTCGATTCAAAATGGAGATTTAGACGATTGGGATGCAATGATTGACATTAACGTAAAAGGACTTCTATATGTTTCGAAAGCTATAATTCCGAAAATGATTGAACAAAAATCGGGTCACATTATCAATATTGGATCTATAGCTGGGAAAGAAGTTTATCCAAATGGAAACGTTTATTGTGCCAGTAAACATGCTGTCGATGCATTAAACCAAGCCATGAGAATTGACTTAAATCCTTTCGGTATTCGTGTTGGAGGAATTCATCCAGGAGCTGTTGAAACGGAGTTTAGCGAAGTGCGTTTTAAAGGAGATTCAGAACGAGCAGCTAATGTTTATAAAGGTTTTGAGCCGTTACGTGCGGAAGATATTGCCGACATTATTCATTTTGTAATCTCCAGACCTTATCACGTAAATATTGCTGATTTATTAGTTCTCCCATCTGCGCAAGCATCGTCTACTATATTAAAAAGGGATTAATTCAATTTCTAATAATAAAAAGAGAGGATTAAATTCAACTGCAGTTGAATTTAATCCTCTCTTTTTTCCAATATCTAAAGACCTATTTTTATAAAGAAATAGCTCCCATGTTAGTCATTGCTCCATTAACAACTACTACTCCTGGAACCGTTTTAATAACTTTACCGGAGGCTATTTCTGGAGTTAAAGTAACAGTGTAAGTTCCTGCAGGAATACCATTAAGCTGAAATACTCCCAACTCATTGGCAAAAGCCGTAACCTCAACATCTCCCACTTTAACAGAGGCCATGACTTGAAAGCCCGTCAAAACAGGATTAATACTTCCCTTGATGACTCCTGAAGTTGCAGCAGTAGAAACTCTGATAACTGGATGCAAATTATATTTACCTGAACTCCCTGCTTGCACAACAACTGAATGTTCGACATCAAAATCCAACAAAAAATCATAAGTTGCGCCACCTACTAATTCTTGGTTGATTTTTAATTTTAGTCCGGATTGTTGCGCACTTGGCGTATTCAAAGGATAGCTAACACCATCTTTGACAACAGTGTTTTTCTCGCCTAAAAGCAATCGAACTTGCCCTAAAAAACCAGAAGGCACCAGATTATCAGCTAACAAGACATTTACTCCTCCAGTTAGGTCTAATAAATTATAGACTTTAGGAGTAACATTTCCTATACTGACCCAGCCTTTACTATCATCATTATCAGTAGCTGATTTTATCAGGACATCTTGCACATCAACGTTTACGGCATCATAGTCACCCGGAGCATCTGTCATTCGAACTGAAACTCTCGATGTTTGTGTTGAATCATCATTTGAGTTACATCCAATAATTGATAATAACATAAATGTTATTACACTAAAACTTAACAAGTAAAATTTAATCTTTTTCATATCTTTCCATTATTTAAATTTGGTTACTTTTAATAACGCTTAAATTTACTACGTCGTATTACTTTTAACACTTTTATACATAAAATTAACAAATGATCAACAAACGCATTCTTATTAAAAACCTTCTCGCGCATAATGACGAGAGCAGTTTTTTTGATAAAAAGCGTCAATTAAATTTACATTCACAAGAAGGAAAAGCTAAGTTTTTGAAACATATTTGCGCCTTATCCAACTCCAATCCTACTAACAATTCCTATATAATTGTTGGTGTCGAGGATCAAGATAATACGATTGTAGGTGATGATTTTTTTGATGATAGTCGGATTCAAAATTTAGTGAATGCTTATTTAGAAAATCCTCCAAAAATCCAATATGAGAATATCCCTTTTCCTAATTTACCAAAGGATAAAGTGATTGGATTAGTAACTGTAAAACCTAAGAGCAATCCTTCACATTTTAAAAAGGGAATTTATACCATTCCAATCAATAGCACCTACATTCGACAAGGCAGTAATACCATGCCTTATGCTGGTGCAATTGAAAAAAATTATCTAAATAAAGAAACGGTACTTGGTATTGAAAATAATTCTAGAAATTCGATTGAATATACGCTTGACGGCGTAATTGATTTTTTAAACTTTCGACATAAGGACATGTCGCCAAAATATAAAGTATTTAAAGAGTTATTTGTAATTTGCTGGGCAGGAATCCCGAAGAAATCACGTGAAAAAACGTATTTGTCTCGTGTAGATATCGAATTAATAAATGAGCAAATTAAGTTATTTTACTCTGATCAAGATGTTGTTGAAATAACTTATGATGAGGATAGTTTTACCATTGTCGAATATGTTTCTCTTGGATTAAATGACAAAACAAGTTATTATCCTTTAGAAAAACAGACGATTTGCTTTCAAGATAATGGATATTATAAAATTGATAGAAAAATGCTTTTTGAACCACCTAAGTTTAATAGAAGGATGTTATTCCATATCTATAATTCGAATATCGCTTTGCTAAATAAATTAGAAAAAGGTCATTCGTTAACTAATAGAGAACAGAAAGATTTAGAAAACTTACCTTCTACATTTATGATTTGCTATCTGAATGGTTTTGAAGATGCTAAACAAAAACTCATTGATGCAAAAGCTTTACTAAAACCTTTTGTTTCCGTTTATCTATCGTTTAAAGACTCTTTACGGATTTTGAGAAAAATGAAGTATGATGTACAATAAGCACTAAGATAAAATTATTCTTGGTATTAATTTAAAATCTTAAAATAAGCTTACTACTTCTTTAAAAACTTGGCAAACAATTTTAGCTAGGAATAATGATAACGACAAAAGTGTATTCATTTTGATGACTGTTTAATTATTTATTGTAAAAATAAACTTAAATTTTCACAAAACCAATCCCTAAATTTAATGATATTTTTGATTTTATTTAAAATCAAGATTTGTTATAGCTAAATCTAAAAAACAAATCAAAAAGGCTCTGTTTCACCACTCTTTTACTTATTTTTATAAATTAAAAAATAACGAACTCTTATCTCGCTATTTTACAATACTAAGAAAACAATTTACATGAGAACACTTGTTATAGGCGATATTCATGGTGGTTTGCGAGCGCTACACCAAATTATGGAGAGAGCCAAAGTTACTACTAAAGACACCCTAATTTTTTTAGGAGATTATGTTGATGGGTGGAGCCAATCTCCTCAAGTCATCGATTATCTTATAGATTTACAAGAAAAGCAGAATTGTATATGCATCCGGGGAAATCACGACGATTTATTATTAGAATGGCTTGACGAAAACAAAGATAATTTACTCTGGTATAAACATGGTGGAGAAGCAACTGTAACCGCATATGAATCTGTCAGTTTAGAAACTAAGAAAAAACATATCGAGTTCCTAAAAGCACTTCAGAATTATCATTTAGATGATAAACATCGTTTATATGTACACGCAGGATTCACTAACGTAAATGGAGTCCATTATGAATATTTTCCAGGTCAGTTTTACTGGGATAGAACATTGTGGGAAACCGCTCTATCATTTGACACAAGAATGCAACGTGATGATCTTTTTTATCCAAAACGTTTTACTTTATACCACGAAGTTTTTATTGGACATACTCCGGTTACTAGAATTGGAGAAACAACTCCAGTACAAAAAGCAAATATTTGGAACGTAGACACAGGTGCTGCGTTTAAAGGCGCCCTGACAATTATGGATGTTGATACAAAGGAATTTTGGCAAAGTGAACCTTTGAATCAATTATATTTTGACGAGAAAGGAAGAAATTAGATTTATTGAACTAATTTTACTGCAAATTAAAAAACAAAGAGAATGAAAAAGATTATTACATTAGCATTATTATTCACTATTGGATTAACTAATGCTCAAGCTTTTAAAGGAGCTGGAGATACGAAACTGAACATTGGAATGACAGTTCAAAATGGTGGTACTGGAATTTTAGTTTCTAGTGACTACGGACTGGGAGAAAATTTCTCGATTGGTGCTCTTGCCTCGTACTTACTTTCAGGAAGTGGTATTTCAGCAGTTTCTAGTGACTATCGTTTTGATGTGAAAGCTAGATTTAATGCTAATTTAGGAAATGTATTAAATGTTTCTCCAAAATTTGATGTGTATCCTGGTTTAAATTTAGGTTTAAAAAACTTTGGTGGTCATGTAGGTGCAAAATATTTCTTTTCAGAAGGATTTGGTGTTTTTACTGAATTTTCAACACCTTTTGCAAAATATGATAAAGATGCAATATCAAAATACAATAATGGATCATCATTCAATATTGGCGCTTCATTTAATTTGTAGTTTTTTTTACTTATAAATTTTACAAAGTTCTAAACATAAAAAAAGGCAATTTGAAATATTCAAATTGCCTTTTTTGGTACTTTTATTTTTGATTACAAATCAAATTTGATTCCTTGTGCTAATGGCAATTGAGTTCCATAATTGATTGTATTCGTTTGTCTTCTCATGTAGGCTTTCCAAGCATCTGATCCTGACTCACGGCCACCACCAGTTTCCTTTTCTCCTCCAAAAGCACCACCAATTTCTGCTCCTGAAGTTCCAATATTTACATTTGCAATTCCGCAATCAGATCCTGATTGAGAAAGGAACAATTCCATTTCTCTCATACTGTTTGTAAAAATAGAAGAAGAAAGTCCTTGTGGAACTCCATTTTGCATTGCAATAGCTTCTTCAATCGTGCTGTATTTCATTACATATAAGATTGGTGCAAAAGTTTCTGTTTGAACAATATCAAAATGATTTGCAGCTTCAATAATACACGGTCTTACATAACAACCACTTTCATATCCTTCACCTTCTACTAATCCACCTTCAACAATAATTTTTCCACCTTCTTTTTTGGCAGCTTCGATAGCTTCTAAATAATCTTTCACAGCTCCTTTGTCAATAAGTGGACCTACGTGATTATTCTCGTCTAGTGGATTTCCTATTTGCAATTGACCATAAGCATTTTTCAAAACACTAATCGTTTTGTCATACACACTTTCGTGAATAATTAAACGTCTAGTTGATGTGCAACGTTGTCCCGCAGTTCCTACCGCTCCAAAAACAGCTCCAACTAATACCATACTAATATCAGCATGTTCTGAAACTATAATTGCATTATTTCCTCCTAGTTCTAGAATAGTATTCCCAAAACGTTCCGCAACTGTTTTTGAAACGTGACGACCAATTCTAGTTGATCCTGTAAATGAAACTAAAGAAATTCTTTTGTCATTATTGATTAAATCTCCTGACTCATTTCCAGTTACTAAACAACTAACTCCTTCTGGTACGTTATTTCTTTTGAGAACTGTTTTGATTATATTCTGGCAAGCAATACCACATAAGGGCACTTTCGAGCTTGGTTTCCAAATAGCAACATCACCACAAACCCATGCAATCATTGCGTTCCAACTCCATACTGCAACTGGAAAGTTAAATGCGGATATAATCCCAACTGTTCCTATTGGGTGGTATTGCTCATACATTCTGTGTAAAGGTCTTTCAGAGTGCATTGTTAATCCGTAAAGTTGACGTGATAATCCAACTGCAAAATCACAGATATCAATCATTTCTTGAACTTCACCATATCCTTCTTGAAGACTTTTTCCCATCTCATAAGAAACAAGTTTTCCAAGAGGTTCTTTAAATTTTCTTAATTCATCACCCATCTGACGAACGATATCACCTCTTTTAGGAGCTGGAATCATACGCCATTCAAGAAAAGCTTCTGATGCTTTTTGCATTGCTTTTTCATAATCTTCTTTTGAAGAAGTTTTCACTTTTCCAATTAAAGCGCCATCTGCTGGCGAATAACTTTCGATGATTTTTCCGTTGGCAAAATTAGATTCACCTGTAGATGTTCCTTCATTTATGGCTTCAATCCCTAATTGCTTAAGGGCTTCTTTGATTCCGAATTGATCTGCTATTGTTATCATTGTAACTTTTTTATTAAAAATTGTTATATTTCTATACAAACATACCGATTATACATCAAATAATAACACATATTGTCTTTATTTTGCTCATAAATCTCTAAAAATGTAGTTATATAAATTTTGGATCAACGTCCATGACTGTTCCACATTTAGCACAAGTTCTCAAGTCCTCAGAGCCGTAAAAATGTTTGAAATGTGGCAGGAAATCTTTTTCAATATCGTGTAATTCAAAATAAACTTCGTGCAATTTATGATTACAGTTATCGCAAAACCAAAGAAGTCCATCTGTATAGCCAAGACCTGCTCTTTTCCTTTCTATTACGAGTCCGATTGAACCCTTAGATCGCACTGGCGAATGTGGTGTTTTAGCAGGGTGCAAATACATGTCACCTGCATGGAGTTCCATTTCCCTTCTTTCACCATTATCCTGAACTATCACTTTTATCGAGCCTTCAAGCTGATAAAAAAGCTCTTCGGTTTCATTGTAATGATAGTCTTTCCTTGCGTTAGGACCTGCAACTACCATTATAATATAATCTCCAGATTCTGTGTATAAATTTTTATTACCAACAGGTGGTTTAAGTAAATCACGATTTTCCTCTATCCATTTATTAAGATTGAAAGGTTTTGCTATTGCCATTTTTTTTGTTTTAAACGTAAAGTTATGAAATATTAAATATTACTTTTTCTCTTTAATTAAATAAATATAAACTGGAAAGTGGTCACTATAACCAATTTCGGTAGTGGAATGTCGCAAAGGATATCCCTTATACTGTCCACTATTTTGAATCAAAAAAGACTTGTTATAAATTCCTGCTTTCCAATATTGAAATGTGGAATAATCTGTTTTTATTAAAGATTCTGATACTATGATTTGGTCAAAAACATCCCATGCATCGCGATATGCGATAGTTCCCATACCACTTTTAGCCATTTCCTCAAAGGGATTGAAAACTCCAAATTCCTTCACTTCAGATTTTTTTGCTTTGGCGCCAAGCGCAATTTTAACACTTTTGTTGTACGGACCATCATTCATATCGCCCATCGTAATCACTTTTGCATTAGGATTTATTCTTTGTAGTGAATCGATAATTCTCCTATTTAATGCTCCTGCTGCTTCTCTAAAAGGGCTTGATTTTTTTTCACCGCCAGATCTCGATGGCCAGTGATTTACAATAATATTTATTTCTTCACCATCTAGAAACCCAGTAACTAATAATTGATCACGAGTATAAACTCGATAATTCTTAGTACTTACTTGCATTTCATCATCAGAACCTTCATCACTTATAAGTTTAGAATTTTCCGTACTGGAATTTCCTTTCTTATAAATATACAGTGGAATATTACTGAAACTTGTAGGCTGAAATTTATTTTTTTGATACAACAATGCTACATCAATTCCTCTTTTGTCTGGCGAATCAAAGTGAATTATACCGTAATCTTTCTCGATTAATTTGGGTTGCTTTATTAGATCTTCGAGAACTTCTCTATTTTCTATTTCGCATCCACCAATAAATGTTGGTGAATCTGTATTTTCTCCAGATCCTATCTCCGCTAAAACTCTTGCAAGATTGCTCAATTTTTTTTGATACTTATTAACCGTCCACCGCTGCAAGCCATTTGGCGTCCATTCTTCATCAAAAGTATCTGGATCATCTACTGTATCAAATAGATTTTCGAAATTATAAAAAGCAACAGTATGGATAATATATTTTTTAGGTTGTCCAAAGCTATTTGGAACCATAAAAAACAAAAGAATAACTATAGCAATACCGTGCGTAATTTTCATAAGCAATTTTTATTTCAGCTCCGTAAATTCATTGAATCTTGGAAGTGTACTTGTAAAAATAGTCATTTCGATTTGTAACTTAAAATTATTCTGTAATTCGCTATCTTTGTTTTTGATGTCCCTTAAAACACAATGTCTCAATTTATAATTATAAGCAATTCTATATGCTAAGAAATAAAAGTCAGTTACAAAGCCATTTTACCATTTTACACTTAATACTCTTCATCACGTTAACATTACAATCTTTCAACATACAAGCTCAAAAACATATGATTACACCAGCACATTTAAAAAAAGGAGATACCGTAGCAATTTTGGCAACAGCCAGAAAAAATCTTGATGACAATTTAAAACCTGCAATTGATTTATTAAAAAGCTGGGGACTTAATGTAGTTATCGGCAGTACAATAGGTTTAGATAACAATCAATTAGCGGGAACAGATGAGCAGCGTGCAGCGGATTTTCAACAGCAAATGGACGATCCAAAGATCAAAATGATCTGGTGTGTAAAAGGAGGTTATGGTACTGTTCGAATAATTGATCTATTAGATTTCACAAAGTTCAAGCAAAATCCAAAATGGTTAGTTGGGTTCAGTGATGTTACTGCATTACACAATCATTTAAATACTATGGGTTTTAAATCAATTCATGGAATAATGCCAGTAACAGTGGCCAGAGCGACACCGCAAGCTGTTGAAACATTACGAATTGCACTGTTTGGCGGAAAATTAAAGTACGAAGTAGAGCCTTTTAAAATGAATCGAATAGGTAAAGCTAAAGGGGAATTAGTAGGTGGTAATCTATCTATTTTATATAGCCTTTTTGGTTCGCCGTCAGCGATCGATTGTTCAGATAAAATCTTGTTTATTGAAGATTTAGATGAGTACTTGTATCATATCGACCGAATGATGATGAATTTAAGACGCAACGGTTGTCTTGAAAGCATAAAAGGAATTCTTGTGGGCTCGATGACAAAGATGAAGGACAACGATATTCCTTGGGGGAAAAATGCCATTGAAATTATTGATGATGTCACTAAAAAATATAATATTCCCGTGATGTATAATTTTCCAGCAGGTCATATTCAAGATAACAGAGCTTTAATTTTAGGAAATAGAGTTAGTATCGATGTTAATGATACGATGAGCACTGTGGTATTTGAGTAAGAGTCCTCCCCCAACCCCCTCCAAAGGAAGGGGAGAATAAATTGCATTCTTTTATAAATAAACATTTTAATAGGAATAATTTAATTCACAATCTGAGAAAGGAATTTAAAGTCGAAGATTGATAATAAAAACTGAAAATTTCAAACTGAAATAAATGGCTGAACATAACGAACTTGGTAAATTAGGGGAAGAAATGGCAGTGGATTTTCTTAGGAAAGAAGGTTATACTATTTTGGAAACTAACTGGACTTTTCAAAAAGCAGAAATTGATATAATTGCTCGTAAAGAAGATACGCTTGCTATTATTGAGGTGAAAACTCGTTCCTCATTAGAGTTTGGATTACCACAAGATTTCGTAAACCCAAAAAAAATACAGCTATTAGTAAAAGCCGTTGACGCATTTGTCAATGAAAGAAGTATCGATCAAAACGTGCGTTTTGACATCATCGCTATACATAAGGAAGGCAAGTCTTTTGTGATTGAGCATCTTATCGACGCATTTTACCATTTTTGATAGTGTTATATTTGTAACAAATTGTTTTTTTATTTACATTTGCATCTTGCTTCGATTCGAATCACAATTATTCTTGTATTAAATTTAAAAATCAGTTCCTTATGAAAACGGTATCTTCAATTGTAGAAAATTACATTAAAACAAAGCCATTTTTATTGAATGCTTTATCTCTAGGCATAATCAACTTGACTTCATTGTCAAGAAATATAATGACTGAACTAGAGAGTGATTTTGGAAAAGAAGTAAAACAAGGCGCAGTAGTAATGGCTTTAAAGCGACTTACTGAAGAACTTGACTTTAGATTAAATCATAAGATTAACAAAGTCATAAAGAACATTGGTGAAATTACAGTGCGATCTTCTTTAACAGATTATACTTTTGCTGCTTCAGATACTGTTCTAAATAAACAAGCGGATTTAATCACAGACATTAACGCACTTCCTGATATTTTCTACACTTCGTCAAGAGGTGTAAATGAGACAAACATTGTAGTAAGTAATAGCATTAATCACTTAGTTGACAAGCATTTTGCCAACGAAAAGTTGATTCAAAAATTAGACAATCTAGCTTCAATAACCGTTAAATTACCGAAAGAAAATATTGTTGTACCTGGAATCTATTATTTTATTTTCCAACGTTTAGCTTGGGAAGGAATTATAATCAATGAAGTTATTTCAACTTCGAATGAATTTACAATTCTAGTAAGTGAGGAACAAGTAGATGTTGCCTTTAAGGTAATTAAGGATTTGAAGAATTAATACTATTTAATATTTAAGACTTCCAGCCAATAAAAGTCTGGAAGCTTTAAATATTCTAAATTATTTTCCTCCCAACATTTCCATATATTCTAACGCAGTTCTTGTATTCTTGACATTTTCAAAAGTTAGTAATAGCTTTAAACCAGTTGGCGTTTCCTTTTCCTTTATTTTGCAAATGTTACTATTCTTTGTAACGAATTGTATCATATTAGTAAATCGTTTGGATTGATAGTAATCAGATTGCTGATCTGACACAAAATAGCCAATCATTTTTCCTTTTTTCATTACTAATTTTTCAATCCCTAAACGGGTTGCAATCCATTTAATTCGAATACTATTCATTAAAGCCTTTGCACGTGGAGGCATTGGTCCAAAACGGTCAATCAATTTGTTTTGGAAAATGATTAATTCCTCTTCGTTTTTAACAGCTCCTAATTCATTATATAAACTCAAACGTTCTGAGACATTATTAATATATTCATCAGAGAAAAGCAATTCAAAATCGGTATCGATTTGCAAATCTTTTACATATTCTTTTGTTTCGATATCATTTTCTTCAGGATATAAATCCTTAAATTCATTTTCTTTTAATTCATCGATGGCTTCGTTTAAAATTTTCTGATACGTATCAAAACCTATTTCGTTGATAAAACCACTTTGTTCACCACCTAATAAATCTCCCGCACCACGAATCTCAAGATCCTTCATCGCAATATTAAAGCCACTTCCTAATTCGCTGAATTGTTCTAAAGCTTGAATTCTTTTTCTAGCATCATCCGTCATCGCAGAATAAGGAGGACAAATAAAATAACAAAACGCTTTCTTGTTACTACGACCTACTCGACCACGCATTTGATGTAAATCAGATAGTCCAAAATTATTAGCATTATTGATAAAAATCGTATTTGCATTCGGAACATCTAATCCACTTTCAATTATTGTGGTTGCTACCAAAACATCAAATTCTCCATTCATAAAGGCCAACATCAACTCTTCTAGCTTTTTTCCTTCCATTTGTCCGTGGCCAATTCCCACACGAGCATTTGGCACTAAACGCTGAATCATTCCTGCTACTTCTTTGATGTTTTCGATTCTGTTATTAATGAAGAAAACTTGTCCGTTGCGCTGAATTTCATACGAAATAGCATCCCGAATCAACTCTTCACTAAAACCAACTACATTGGTTTCTATCGGATATCGATTGGGTGGTGGCGTTGTAATTACTGATAAATCTCGCGCTGCCATTAGTGAAAACTGTAAAGTCCTAGGTATTGGTGTAGCCGTTAATGTCAATGTATCAACATTAGCAGCAATCGTTTTTAATTTGTCTTTTACGTTGACACCAAATTTTTGTTCCTCATCAACAATCAATAATCCTAAATCTTTAAAAACTACATTTTTATTTACTAATTGGTGTGTTCCTATAACAATATCAAGTTTTCCGTCGGCTAAATCTTTTAAAGTTTCAGCTTTTTGTTTTGCAGTTCTAAAACGATTTAAGTAACCTATTGTAACTGGCATATCTTTCAACCGTTCTGTAAAAGTTCTGTAGTGCTGGTATGCTAAAATAGTTGTTGGTACAAGAATCGCCACTTGCTTACTATTATCAACTGCTTTAAAAGCGGCGCGAATTGCAACTTCGGTTTTTCCAAAACCTACGTCACCACAAACCAAACGATCCATTGGACGATCACTTTCCATATCAGCTTTTACTTCTGCTGTAGATTTTGTTTGATCTGGCGTATCTTCATATATAAACGAACTTTCTAATTCATTTTGTAAATAACTGTCAGGAGCAAACTGAAATCCTTTATCTAATCGTCTTTTAGCATACAATTGAATCAAATTGAATGCAACGTGCTTGACTCTAGCCTTGGTTTTTTGTTTTAAAATCTTCCATGCATTCGAACCTAATTTGTAAATCTTAGGCGGTGCTCCATCTTTTCCGTTATATTTTGAAATTTTGTGAAGTGAATGAATACTCACGTACACAATATCATTGTCAGCGTAAACCAATTTGATGGCTTCTTGCGTTTTACCTTCAACTTGTATTTTCTGTAAACCACCAAAACGTCCTATTCCGTGATCGATATGCGTTACATAATCACCAACCGAAAGTGTTGTCAGTTCTTTTAAAGTGATATTTTGCTTTTTAGAATAGCCGCTTTTAATATTAAATTTATGGTACCGCTCAAAAATTTGGTGATCAGTATAACACGTAATTTGATTTTCATCATCGATAAATCCTTGAAACAAAGGCAAAACTACGGTGTGATATTGCTTACGAATGTTCTCAGAATTAGCTTCGTCTAACGTTTCGAAAATATCATGAAACCGCTTTGCTTGATTTTCATTCGAACAAAACAAATAATTCTTATAGCCGTTAAAGTGATTTTCACTTAAATTATTCAGCAATAAATCAAATTGTTTATTAAAAGATGGTTGTGGCTGAATGTGATATTCAAATTTCTTAGTACTTCTAAAAATAGGTTTTGAACTTAGCTCAACGATTGAAAAATCTAACGCTCTCTTAATAAAAGAAGCTTGATTTAAAAATAACTGCTCCGGTGTAGAGCGTTTTATTTCTTGAGATAATTTGGCAAAAGCCTCTTCAGCTTTTTCAAACTGTTTATCTAACTGCGAAAAAAAATCTTCGGTGTTTTGGATGAAAATTACTGTTTTCTCAGAAATGTAATCTAAGAAACTCTCTCTGTTTTCCTGAAAGACTTTATTTTCAACATTTGGAATTATGGTAATCTTTTTTTGCGTTTCAATAGACAACTGCGTGGCAACATCAAAACTACGAATGCTTTCTACCTCATCACCAAAAAACTCTAATCTGTACGGATTATCATTAGAAAATGAAAAGACATCGACAATTCCTCCACGTACAGAGAACTCGCCTGGTTCTGTAATAAAATCTACTCTTTTAAATTCGTATTCAAATAAAACTTCATTAATAAAATCGATTGAGATTTTATCACCAACTGCTACTTTCAAAGTGTTTTTATCCAACTCTCTTCGGGTTACTACTTTCTCAAATAGCGCTTCAGGATAAGTGACGATAATAGCAGGTTTTTTGCGGGAATTGATTCGGTTTAAAACTTCAGCACGTAATAAAACATTAGCATTATCAGTTTCTTCGATTTGATATGGTCTTCGAAAGGAGCCAGGATAAAACAATACGTCCTGATCACCAATCATTTGTTCTAAATCATTTAAATAATAGGCAGCCTCTTCTTTATTATTTAAAACAATTAAAAAAGGTAGTTCTGATTTTTTAAAAATAGAATGTATTACAAATGAAAGTGCTGATCCCAGTAATCCTGACAAATGCATTTTAACTTGATTGTTTTCTTGTAAACGAGCAACAATTTGCTGTGTTTTGGGAGAATTATCGTAGGTGTTATATAATATTTTTTTACTCAACTCTAGGTATATTTTCGTCAATAATCACATTAGGTATCGCTCTGGAAGCGTCTCTCATTTTTATCAAATCAGACTCTCCTACTTCGACTGGAATCTTACTTTTATCAACCGTTTTTTCCATTTGCCTTTGTAAGGAAACTAATTCTAAATTAATCTCTGCGATTAATTTCACCACTTTTTTGTCTGGAATATTATCAAGATTGATATATAAATCTAGCATCTGCGTCTTAGCAACTACAGTAGAAATTCTGCTTTTTATAGCAGGTATGCTATAAGCGCCAGGAATATTATCGTTTAAAGCCATTGCTTTTTTAGTAATTGCTTTAGACTTTTGCTGAAAAGAACCAATTGTCTTTTTAGGTTTTTGTGCTAATTCAACAAAAAAGACTCTCCATTCATTCCAGTTAGCCAAACTATTTTCGGCGGCTTCTGTAACAGGAGTGTCATAAAATACCCAGCCTTTCTCTATGTTTTTAAGTATAACTTCTCTTTTTTGTATTTCTTTCTTATTTTCTGCGATACGCTTTTGATCGTCATTTTGACAGGAGAACAAAATAAAAACCAAAGATAATAAGACTACTATTTTGTTTGTCATTTGGATTTGGATTAAAATACAAAGTTACAAAGTAAATTTACAATTACGAATACGGAAATTGGAATAACAATCCAATAACTTAAACTATTTTAATGTGCTTAAAAAAGAAATAATTAAGAAATTTGACTGCTAATTCTATATTCTTTTTACAAATTAAACTGTATTATTATCATATTTATAATATTCACAAAAATGTTATATTTGTAGCTCAAAATAGACAAAATGAGTACTAAAATATTGATTATCGGTGCTTGCGGACAAATTGGGACTGAGCTTACCCATAAACTACGTGAGATTTACGGAACCGAAAACGTAATTGCTTCTGACATTAGAAAACTAAATAACGATGTCGTCAATTCAGGACCTTTTGAAGTAGTAAATGCATTAGATTTTAACCAAATCGAGCATCTTGTAGAGGTTCATAAAATAGATGAAATTTATTTAATGGCTGCACTGCTATCTGCAACTGCCGAGAAGAATCCAGCGTTTGCTTGGGACCTGAATATGAACTCTTTGTTTCACGTTTTGAATTTGGCGAAAGCCAAGAAAATAAAAAAAATATTCTGGCCTTCTAGTATCGCTGTTTTTGGACCTACGACTCCTAAAGAGAATACGCCACAATATACCGTTATGGAACCTTCAACCGTTTATGGAATCAGTAAGCAAGCAGGCGAGAGATGGTGTGAATATTACTACAATATTTTTGGGGTTGATGTTCGAAGTATACGCTATCCTGGTTTAATAAGCTGGTCATCTCCTCCTGGTGGTGGAACTACTGATTATGCAGTTGATATTTTTCACAAAGCACTTTCAGATAAAAATTATGAGTGTTTCTTATCCTCTGAAACTAAAATGCCCATGATGTATATGGATGATGCAATTGCTGCAACTATACAGATCATGCAAGCACCAGTAGAACAAATAAAAATTCGTTCTTCGTATAATTTAGCAGCAATGAGCTTTACGCCAACGGAGATTGCTGCTGAAATCAAAAAACATATTCCTGAATTTACAGTAACTTATGAGCCTGACTTCCGTCAAAAAATTGCGGATAGTTGGCCAGCAAGTATTGATGATGCAGAAGCTAGAAAAGATTGGAACTGGAAGCACAAATTTGATTTGGAAACCATGACCGTCGATATGTTAGAGCATCTAAAGTAACATAAAACGCAAACAGTCTAGCTTTAAAAACTAGACTGTTTTTTTTTGCAGTATAAAGATTCCAGCTAGGTTTATCACTAAATCATTAAGTTCTCACTAATGCACAGTAGCCATACATAGCCCAGAATCTCCAGTATTATAAGTTACACATCCATCCCAAGGGATTTTTAATTTATAAACAGATAGAAATTCTTAAATGATAAGTTTAACAAACTATATTAGTGATAAAGCTTTTGATTCATTGAATCAAGTAACCTATAAATTAGAATCTTGGCCTATAAAGATAAATGTCTAAAAGTGAGATATTTATTATTTTATCGCTATATTTATAGTACTAATAATTAGTTTAAATTTTTAATCATATTAAATATCATGTCAGAAATAAACAAAAAACAATTTGGGGTATGGATGGATTCTACTCACGCAACTATTATTGGAAGAGAGAATGTTGACGAGGGAGATTTTATAGTTCTAGGACATGTTAATGCTGAAGAAGCAGGGCGTAATTCAAATGAAAATACGGCTAATAATCATGAAATAGGTATTACTCAAAAATTCTTTAAAGAGATAGCCGCTAAAATGCCTAATGTTGACCAGATTCATTTAACCGGAACAGGACAAATCCAAGAACAGTTTATGAAGTATCTTGATGATTCCGCTCAATATAAAAATGCTGTTAAAACGGAGAGCACTTCTAACAAAATGAGCGACGAAAATGTAATTGAATTTATCAATAAATATTTCGAATAAGTCTTATCCGATTCAAAAACACAAAACCCCTTTAGAATTTAATTCTGAAGGGGTTTTGTCATTAATAATAAAAATGAAATAATTTTAGTTTAATGGAAAATTATTTAAGCTCGTACGTGTTGTTTTCTTTTTTAATATCAGCCATTAAACCACTTGGATCAATAGTAATTTTCTTAATTGCACTTTTAGGCTTTGCAATCATAAATTCCATCGTTGGAAATGCCCAAGCCCAATCTCCTAAAACTGTTCTTTTTATTGCTGGATTAGGATTCTCCTTTTCAAAATTCATCATTCTCAAAGGAATATAAAAACTCTCCATAGTTCCATCAGTGTATTCTACTAATAGGTCAATTGGCATAGCCATTCTACCATTCCTTTCTAAAGTTACAATCGTTCTTTTACCAATATCTCTTGGCTCTCTAATCCCGTAATCAATAGTGTTGGTTGTTTTTGTCCAGTCTGTCAAATACCAATCTAAATTTGCTCCAGAAACCCTTTCAGCTGATCTTTTTATGTCATTAGGCGTAGGGTGCTTAAATTTAAAATCACTATAATATTTCTTTAGAGTCTTCATTAAATTCTCCTTACCTATCAAATATATTAATTGTGCTAAAAACACCTCGCCTTTACTGTACGATGTAATGCTATAAACTCGATTCTCATCAAAACGATCTGCATGTGTGGTTTGAGGCAATTCTTTACCAGAATTCACCATTGAAAAATAATTTTTATAAGCTCCTTCAAATGGATTTTCTACTTTTTTATCACTCATTTGATTTAATGCGTAATCTTCAATAAAAGATGTAAAGCCTTCATCCATCCAGCCGTGTTTTAACTCATTTGAAGCTAATACATGTTGGAACCAAGAATGCGCCATTTCATGAGCAGTAACTCCTAGCAACCCTTCAAATGTACCTTGACCTAAAATTAAAGTACACATTGCATATTCCATACCTCCATCGCCACCTTGTATTACTGAATATTGCTTGTATGGATAATCGCCAACAGTTTTATTGTAAATTTCCATTAACTCAACTGTTTTAGGCTGTAGATTTTTCCAGTTTTGAATGTACTTTGGATTATTCTTATAAAGGAAATGTAGATCTACGTTATTAGGACCTTTTACAATATCATGAATATACTCTTTATCTGCAGCCCAAGTGAAATCATGAACCATTGGTGCATTAAAATGCCACGTTAATGTTTTAGTTTTCTTAGGTACCGTTACCACAACTCCTGCGTCTTGATAACCATGACCAATTTCATTTTTGTTTTGTAAGTATCCAGTACCACCTAAAACATATTCTTTATCAATTGTAATTTTTACGTCAAAATTTCCCCAAACACCATGAAACTCTCTTGCGATGTATGGATCTGCATGCCAACCCTCAAAATCGAATTCGGCCATTTTTGGATACCACTGTGACATTGAAAACTCTACTCCTTCGGCATTATTTCTTCCTGAACGACGAATTTGAACTGGAACTTGACCGTCAAAATTTAACGTCAAAGTAGTTTTTGAATTAGGAACTATTGGTTTAACCAAAGTAACTTCAAGAATTGTTCCTGCTGCTTTTACAGATGCCACGACACCATCTTGCTTAAAATTTGTAATGTTTAAATATCCCGTTTCATTAGGTTGTAAAGTTTTAATTCGGCTTTCCTTAATCTCATTAGAACCTACCTTTACTTTGTTTACCATTCTGCCGTCTGGATCCTTAATGCTTGAAACTCTAGCATCCATTTCGCTTCCCGGTTGAAAAGCATTATTATATAAATGATAGTATACTTTTTTAAGTGTATCAGATGAATTATTAGTATAAACTAATTCCTGAGTACCTTTATATTTGTATTCTTTCACGTCCATGGTGACGTCCATTTTATAATCAGCGTGTTGTTGCCAATACGCATTGTTTTGAGCGATCAGACTTCCAAAGCCTAGAGTCACAAAAGAAAGTAAAAGTAATTTTTTCATATATACATTAAAATATAAATGGAAGGACGAATCGCCCTTCCATTATGTGAATTTTTAAACTATTATTATTTTGACATTTTTTCTGCCATTATTAAAGCATTGTAAGCGTTCACTATTTTTCCTGATTTAGATAAGGTAGTAAAAGAACGTTTATCACTTGCTTTTCCACCCACGATAACTTCAGTAGTTATTGCTACTCCTGAATCCATTAAAATATGCTTCACTTGCTTAGCAGATAATTTTGGATAATAAGAACGTATTAATGCAGCAACTCCTGCAGCATTTGGCGCAGCCATTGATGTTCCTTGTAAATATTGGTAAGAGTTATTTGGAGTTGTAGCATAGATTTGGACACCTGGAGCAAAAACATCTACATTAACTTTTCCAATATTAGAAAAACGAGCCACAACTTTATCTCCGTATTCATAATTTAATGCACCAATTGTTAGCACATTATCAGCATACTCTGTCTTTTTATCATCTGCATCAGTTGGAAAATTATCCGCAAAGTCAATATCCTTAGCATCGTTTCCTGCAGCATGAACAAATAAAACATCTTTAGATTCAGCATATTTTATTGCATCATAAACCCATTGCTTGTGAGGAGAGAACGCTTTACCAAAACTTCCATTGATTACTTTAGCTCCGTTATCAACAGCATAGCGAATTCCTAAAGCAATGTCTTTATCATACTCATCTCCATCTGGTACTGCACGCACCGTAAGTATTTGTACATTATTTGCAACACCATCTCCACCTAAATTATTGTTTCTAGTTTGAGCAACAATACCTGCAACGTGTGTTCCATGAAGAATTTCCTTCTTGTCTGGTCCCATTACATTGTTATCTCCGTATTTAGTGTCCGTGATATCATTTGGATTATCACCTACAACTTTACGGTAATCTACCTTAAGATTTTCTCCACTAATTAAAGCTTTAAAATCATTAAGATCTTTTTCAATCGCTTCCTTTAATCCAGCAATAGGCATTCCGTATGAAAGCATTTGTTGCATGGTAGTTTTGCTTTTAAGCAATGTAGCATCTTTAGTAACGATAGCTTTCACTTCATCAGCGGTGTAAACTGGTTTACCAAAATGTTTTACTAATACAGCATCACCATCTTTAATTGCAACTAGCATTTCCTGTAAACGACCTTGTCCTACACTAGCTTCAGCAACTTTTTTATCATTAACACTTTTAGCTGCTTGATACGTTACATCATCAGCGATAGTTTTATCCTTAATAATTCTTTCGTATTCTAAATTCTCTTTAGTAATATCACCTAGAAAATTCCAACCATGAATATCATCAATATATCCATTATTATCATCATCTATTCCGTTTCCAGGAATCTCTTTTTTATTTGTCCACAAAACTGATTTTAAATCTTCGTGTTCAATATCTACTCCAGAATCTACAATACCTACAATTACAGGAATACCTATTTTATCTTTCAACAATTCAGCATAAGCTCTGTCCACGCTCATACCAGGGATAGTATCTTTTACGATATCTAAATGGCTCCAACGTTTCAATTCATTTTCAGTTAGCGCCGCTTTCTTTTTAACATTTAAAGGAGTAGTTATAGCACTTAAATTAGTAGTATTAATAACTTGCTTTGAAGTACCACATCCAGCCAAAACGAGCAATGCAAAGGCAGATATGTAAATAGGTTTAATAGGATTCATTATTAATGTTTTTTTTAGGTTTTTAAAATATTTGTCTAAAATAAATTTTTTTGTTACAAATCTAAGTATTCTTAACACTATGTTAAGATTTCCTCGCAGCTATGAACTTGCTTTAATCGCACTCCTTTCTCAGTGTGTTGAACAGTGATAATTTCATTATGAGCATCATGTTCTAAGAATAAGTAATAATTATTATCAGCAGCCGCATTTAAGAATTTTTCCTTTTCCGGCATTGTTAATAAAGGCCTAGTGTCATATCCCATTACATAAGGAACGGGAAGATGTCCGGCTGTGGCCAATAAATCAGCGCAAAAAACTATTGTTTTATCTTGATACTGAATGTGAGGTAGCATTTGCTTTTCAGTGTGTCCATCTGCAAAGAAGATGCCAAAACCCAGCTCTGATTGCGATAAGTAATCGCCTTCAGGTCTTTTTACAAAATTTAATTGGCCGCTTTCTTGCATTGGCAAAATATTTTCAGATAGGAAAGATGCTTTCTCGCGTACATTAGGTTTTGTTGCCCATTCCCAATGATTTTCGTTACTCCAAAATTTAGCATTTTTAAAAGCAGGTTCGTAACCTGTTTTACTATCATTCCAATTTACGCTACCGCCACAGTGGTCAAAATGCAAGTGAGTCATAAAAACATCAGTCACATCATCACGATGAAAACCGTATTTAGCTAAAGATTTATCCATGGAATGTGTTCCCCAAAGCGAATAATATCCAAAAAATTTCTCGGATTGTTTATTGCCCATTCCGGTGTCAATCAAAATCAATTTATTACCATCTTCAATTAACAAACAACGCGCTGCAATGTCAATCAAATTGTTTTCATCTGCGGGATTAGTTCTATTCCAAATTGTCTTTGGCACCACGCCAAACATAGCGCCACCATCCAATTTAAAGTTTCCAGTTTCTATAGGATATAATTTCATAAACTTTTATAAATTTTGATAGAAACCAAAGTTAAGGAATTCAAATTCGATTCGCCCTTACAAATAACTTTTTTCTATTTTATCATTAGTTATAAAAATGTTATCAATTATGGAAAAAGCTTTTTATATAGTATCTTTGTCCTTAATTTAGACAAAATCAATATAAGGTCTAATTCGAGTTTCTAAAAATTACTTTTAAAACAGAATTTATTGCTCAATTAATAACTTGTAAAACAAATAAAAACGAACTTATGATTAAAGTTTCTGACACTGCAAGAAAAAAAATTATTGATCTTATGAAAGACGATGGTTTTGATGCTGCAACAGACTATGTGAGAGTTGGTGTAAAAAGCGGCGGATGTTCTGGATTGTCTTATGATTTAAAATTTGATAAAACTAAAAATGAAGAAGATAAAATTTTCATTGACAACGACATAACGATAGCTGTAGAAAAAAAATCATTTCTATACTTAGCCGGAACAATATTAGAATTTTCAGGAGGAATAAACGGAAAAGGATTTGTTTTCAATAATCCAAATGCCAACAGAACTTGTGGATGCGGAGAGAGTTTCTCTTTGTAAAACATTAAACTAAAAAATATGTCAAAATATACCGAAGACGATTTAAAAATCGAACTCGAAACTAAAGAATATGAGTACGGATTTTACACAGACTTAGAATCTGATACGTTTCCCATAGGTTTAAACGAAGATATTGTACGTGCAATTTCTCTTCGCAAAGAAGAACCACAATGGATGACGGATTGGCGTCTTGAAGCTTTTCGTGCTTGGCAATTAATGATTGAGCCTGAATGGGCAAATGTGCATTATAAAAAACCTGACTTTCAAGCTATTTCTTATTATTCAGCTCCAAAAACAATTGATCCTAATAAAACATTAGATGATGTTGATCCGGAACTTTTAGAAATGTATAAAAAGCTAGGAATCTCGGTTGATGAGCAAAAAATGATGAATAATGTAGCAATGGATATTGTTGTTGACTCGGTTTCGGTAGCAACTACATTCAAGAAAACATTAGGTGAAAAAGGAATTATCTTTATGAGTATTTCTGAAGCTATCAAGGAACATCCAGAATTAGTTCGCAAGCACTTAGGAACTGTTGTCCCTCAAAAAGACAATTTCTACGCGGCGCTGAATTCAGCTGTTTTCTCTGATGGATCTTTCTGTTATATTCCAAAAGGCGTTCGATGTCCAATGGAACTTTCGACTTATTTTAGAATTAATCAAGCAGGAACAGGACAATTCGAAAGAACATTATTAATCGCTGACGAAGGAAGTTACGTAAGTTACCTTGAAGGTTGTACTGCTCCAAGTCGTGATGAAAATCAATTACACGCCGCTGTTGTCGAATTGATCGCAATGGAAGGCGCAGAAATAAAATATTCTACCGTTCAAAACTGGTTCCCTGGAAACAAAGAAGGTGTAGGTGGTGTTTTCAACTTTGTTACTAAAAGAGGAATTTGTGAGAAAAACGCAAAAATTTCTTGGACACAAGTTGAAACGGGTTCTGCAGTAACTTGGAAATACCCGTCAGTAATTTTAAAAGGAGATAATTCAGTAGGAGAATTTTATTCAATTGCGGTTACTAATAATTATCAACAAGCTGATACTGGAACAAAAATGATCCATTTAGGTAAAAATACTAAATCGACTATTATTTCTAAAGGTATTTCTGCTGGAAAATCACAAAATAGTTATCGTGGTTTAGTGAAAATTGGACCAAATGCGGATAACGCTAGAAACTTTTCACAATGTGACTCGTTACTTATGGGTAACAATTGTGGTGCGCATACTTTCCCTTACATCGAAACAAAAAATCCAAGTGCTAAAATTGAGCATGAGGCTACAACTTCAAAAATTGGTGAAGACCAAGTTTTTTATTGTAACCAACGTGGAATTCCAACGGAGAAAGCAATTGCTTTAATCGTAAATGGTTTTAGTAAAGATGTTTTGAACAAGCTGCCAATGGAATTTGCTGTAGAAGCTCAAAAATTACTTGAGATTAGTCTAGAAGGTTCAGTAGGTTAAAAAATTTATTTAAATTTATATAGCTATGGATATTGTTTTAAAAAATGTGAAGAAGAAAGATTTTCCAGTGTTAAAATCATTGGCAAAATCACTTGGATTTGAAATTATTGAAAAAATTGACAAGCCATACAATCCTGAGTTTGTAAAAGAAATTTTAGAAGCTAGAGAAGAATTAAAGCAAGGAAAAGGAATAAAAATGTCATTGGAAGAAATAGACAAACTATGGAAATAGTTTTTTTTAAAAAAGCGCAAAATGACATATTACTTTGGAATAAATCTGGGAAGAAGAAAATTCTAAAGAAAATATCTGAATTACTACGAGACATTCAAAGAAGCCCTTATGAAGGCATTGGAAAACCAGAACAGTTGAAACATAATTTATCTGGAGTATGGTCTCGAAGAATTGATAAAGAACATAGATTAGTTTATGAGATTATAGACGAAAACACAATAGAAATATTAAATATCCTTTCAGTAAAAGGTCATTACCAATAAATAAAGACAACATGTTATCAATAAAAAATTTACATGCCACAATTGGCGATAAAGAAATATTAAAAGGGATTAATCTTGAAGTAAAGGCAGGAGAGGTTCATGCAATAATGGGACCAAATGGTGCTGGTAAAAGTACATTGGCTTCAATAGTTGCAGGAAACGAAAACTACGAAGTAACGAGTGGAGAAATTTCATTAGATGGAGAAGATCTAGCTGATTTAGCACCGGAAGAAAGAGCACATAAAGGTGTTTTTCTTTCGTTCCAATATCCTGTAGAAATTCCAGGAGTTTCTGTTACAAACTTTATCAGAACAGCTATTAACGAAACTCGTAAAGCACAAGGTCTGGAAGAAATGCCGGCTAATCAAATGCTAAAAGTGATTCGTGAAAAATCAGAGTTATTAGAAATAGACAGAAAGTTTTTATCTCGCTCTCTTAACGAAGGTTTCTCTGGTGGAGAGAAAAAACGTAACGAAATTTTCCAGATGGCAATGTTAGAACCAAAATTGGCTATTCTTGATGAAACTGATTCAGGACTTGACATTGACGCTTTACGTATTGTTGCAAATGGTGTAAATAAATTGAAAAGCGATAAAAACGCAGTAGTTGTGATTACGCACTACCAGCGCTTATTAGATTATATCGTTCCTGATTTTGTTCACGTTCTTATGGACGGAAAAATTGTAAAATCTGGTGATGCTAGTTTAGCGCTAGAATTAGAAGAAAAAGGATACGATTGGATCAAACAAGAACAAGAAGCATAATAAAAAATGGAATTAAAAGAAAAATTACTATCGTCTTTTATGGCTTTTGAAGAGCGTGTGGATGTTCACTCTGAACTTCATGATGTGCGAACTGCTGCCATAAAAAACTTTGAAAATAAAGGATTCCCATCCAAAAAAGAAGAATCTTGGAAATACACTTCACTAAATGCCATCTTAAAAAATGACTTTACAGTTTTTCCAAAGCATGAAAACTCAATTGAATTCAGCCAAGTTAGTAAGTACTTTTTAAATGAAGTAGATACGTATAAAGTGGTTTTTGTTGATGGTGTTTTCAGCTCTCATTTATCTTCAACAACTCATGAAGGAATTGATGTTTGTTTGATGGCTTCGGCATTAAACAAGCCAAAATACAAAATGGTTATTGATAAATATTTTAACCAAATCGCAAATAAAGATGATAGTTTAACTTCTTTAAATACGGCTTTCGCCAATGAAGGAGCTTACATCAATATTCCGAAAGGTAAAGTGGCACCAAAACCGATTGAAATCATGTATTTCTCTACAGGAAATGAAGCTGCACTTTTGGTTCAACCAAGGAATTTAGTAATCGTTGGCGAAAACTCACATGTTCAGATTATTGAACGTCACCAAAGTTTGAATGAAAATCCAGTACTAACAAATTCTGTTACTGAAATTTTTGCTGAAAAACGTGCCATCGTCGATTATTATAAAATTCAGAATGATACGCTTGAAGCGAATCTAATTGACAATACTTTCGTTTCTCAACAACAAGAAAGTCATGTATATGTACATACTTTCTCTTTTGGAGGGAACCTAACGCGTAATAATTTAAATTTTTATCACTTTGGTGAAAGATTGACAAGTACGTTGAATGGAATTACAATTATTGGTGGAAAGCAACACGTTGACCATTATACTTTAGTAAACCATGCAACTCCCAATTGTGAAAGTTTCCAAGATTATAAAGGTATTTATTCAGACCGTTCAACAGGAGTTTTCAACGGAAAAGTGTTTGTTGAAAAAGAAGCTCAAAAAACAAATGCTTTCCAGAAAAGTAACAATATATTGTTGAGCGATAAAGCAACTATAAATGCAAAACCACAATTAGAGATTTTTGCAGATGATGTGAAATGTTCTCACGGTTGTACAGTAGGACAATTAGATGAAACTGCATTGTTTTACATGCAGCAACGTGGAATTCCTCAAAAAGAAGCTAAAGCATTATTAATGTACGCGTTCTCAAATGTAGTTATCGAAAACATCAAAATACCCGAATTAAAACAAAGAATTACCAAAATTATTGCTACCAAATTAGGCGTTAAAATGGGATTTGATTTGTAGTTTTAATTAGAAAGTTCACTATGATTACAATAAGGTTACAAAGTTTATAATTGAACTTTGTAACCTTATTTTTTTTTACTTTTTGCTATTTGTGTTTAGATTCAAACTCCCTATTATTCCTTTCAACATTCCGTTTACATCAAACTTAGCATCTTCAGTTAAACCCATTCTGACGATTACTAAATCGAGCGACGGAATAATAAATACTTTTTGTCCTTGAAAACCGTTGCAAGAATACAAATCTCTTGGTGCATCAGGATATCTTCCACCAGCATTGAGCCAAAAGTGACCTCCATAATCTCCTTTTGATCCATTAGTTGGAGTAGCAACATATTTTGCCCAACTCTCATCAAATATTTGATCGCCATTCCAGTTTCCTTTGTGCAAGTACAACAAGCCAAACTTCGCCCAATCTCTTGTTGTGGCCCAACCGTAAGACGAACCCACGAAATTCCCTTTCATATCCGTTTCAATAACCATCGAGTTCATCCCAATTCTATCAATTAAGTCTGTATACCAAAAATCAAGATATTCTTGTTGCGTTCTGAATTGGCTTCTCAAAATTCCAGATAATAAATTCGTAGTTCCTGATGAGTAATTCCAATTTGTGTTTGGTTTGAAAGCAGCAGGTTTTACTAATTGCGATCGTGACATGTCCTTCTCTTGAAATAGCATATTGGTAGCGTCACAAATAGTGCTATAATTTTCCTCCCATTCTAATCCGGAATTCATGTGTAATAAATCATTAGTTGTAATTGTTTTACGTTCATCATTCTGCCATTCAGTTATAGGAGCTGATTTATAAATATCATATTTTCCTTGTTTTTGAAGAATTCCAAACATCGTAGCCGTAATACTTTTTGTCATGGACCAACCCAAAATTTTGCTTTCTTTATTAAAACCTGTATCGTATCTCTCCGCAATTACTTTGTCTTTATAGATTACTAAAACAGATCGCGATCTTTTATTGATTTCGCCCTTTTTATCAAAAGAATTGGCAACAGCCGCATTCAACTTAGTGTAATCCACATTACTGAAAAGAGTGTCTTTGGGTTCTAAATTCCCATAAGGAAATGGTAAATTGTTATTTAATTTAGTTCTTTTTGGAACTTCATAAGGCTTATTAACGTCAAAATCTTCTGTTATTAAAGTAGCTCCTAAACCTTCACGATAAATTGCCTTTCGTTCCTTTAATCCGTAAACGGAAGCTATTGCAAATTTTCCAGCATCGTCAATTGTGTTAGTAGCTAAATCAATTAGTTTAATATCATTATCGCCTTTCTCAATCATTTCCTGTGATCTATCATCTATAAAATGTCCCGAGGCAATACTTTTGGCTGAAAAGCCAGAAATTAAATCTAGTTTAGGATAAGTAGTAAATCCTACATAGAAAAGTGCAATAATTAAGGCAAGACCAACAAACTTAAAGAATTTTTTCATTTTGCTAAAGAATTAATTTATTGCAATTTAATAAAATAATAGTTCTTAGATTCAATAAGAAATTTCTATGAATGCATAACAAAGAATCATAAAAATTACGCAATTCATACCCAATACAATTTCGTTTTTCATTACTTTTGTATTTAGAACTTTTCTAAATAATTATGCTAGATATAAATAAAATTAGAGCAGATTTTCCAATTCTTTCTCAGAAAGTAAACGGAAAACCATTGGTTTATTTCGATAACGGAGCGACATCACAAAAGCCACAAGTTGTTATAGATGCCATATCAAAGTACTATCAGGAGATTAACGCAAATATTCATCGTGGCGTTCATACTTTGAGTCAATTAGCCACAGATGCCTATGAGATTTCACGCGGCAAGATTCAAAATCACATCAATGCTAAATTTTCTCATGAAGTACTTTTTACTTCGGGGACCACTCACGGTATTAATTTAGTTACTAATGGATTTGCTTCATTATTAAAAGCGGGTGATGAAATTTTAGTTTCGGCATTAGAACACCATAGTAATATTGTGCCTTGGCAAATGCTATGTGAAAAAACAGGAGCTATCCTGCGTGTAATTCCTATGAATGAAAATGGGGAATTGATCATGGCGGAGTACGATAAATTACTTTCGGACAAAACCAAAATTGTTACTGTCAACCATATTTCGAATGCTTTAGGAACTGTCAATCCTATAAAATATATGATTGACGAAGCGCATAAATTTGGCGCAGCTGTTTTAATTGATGGAGCGCAGGCAGTTCCGCATTTAAAACCAGATGTTCAAGAATTAGATTGCGATTTCTATGTTTTTTCGGGACATAAAATTTGTGGACCAACAGGTACTGGAATTTTGTATGGTAAAGAAGACTGGTTGAATAAATTACCTCCTTATCAAGGTGGTGGAGAAATGATCAAAGATGTAAGTTTCGAGAAAACAACTTACGCCGAATTACCTCATAAATTTGAAGCGGGAACTCCTAATATCGCTGGAGGAATTGTTCTAGGAACGGCTATTGATTATATGAATGAAGTTGGTTTTGAAAACATTCAACAGCAAGAATTAGAATTACTAGAATACGGAACAAAACGCTTGCTAGAAATTGAAGGTTTAAAAATTTATGGCACCGCTAAAGAAAAAACTTCTGTAATTTCATTCAATATTGAAGGAATTCATCCTTACGACATTGGTACGATAATTGACAAATTAGGTATTGCAGTACGCACCGGACATCATTGTGCGCAACCTATTATGAATTTCTTTAATATTCCCGGTACCATTAGAGCCTCATTTGCTTTCTATAATACTAAAGAAGAAATTGATGCCATGGTTGATGCTGTAAAAAGGGCAAAAATGATGCTGTCTTAAAAAAATAAAATTATGAAAATCCTAACTTTATTATTTCTTACTCTTTTTATGGGTAAAAGTTGTGATAGTGCAAAAGCCCAAGATATGGAAGCTGTAGTTATTGAATACACTGCAAATACAAGAGGATTTTATCAGAAATTAACTGTCAAAAATCAGATACTTACTGTTTCTAAAGACAGAAATTCTGAAGATAACGCGGTTGTTACCAAAATTGATGAAGCTAATTGGAATGAATTGGTTACTTACTTTAAAAAGATAAAATTAGAAACTCTAAAAGATTTAAAAGCTCCAACCGAAAAAAGATTTTATGACGGTGCGGCTATTGCCAATTTAAAAATTAGACATAAAGATAAAGATTACGAATCAAATAGTTTTGATCATGGTTTTCCACCAAAAGAAATAAAAAAGCTAGTCGATAAAATAAACTCATTTGTTAAAAAAGAATAAAACTGAAACAAATTCAGCTTACTATGAAAATAAAAGAAATACAAGAAGAGATCGTTGATGAATTTTCGATGTTTGACGATTGGATGGAGCGTTATGAATATATCATTGAACTTGGTAAAAAACTTCCTTTAATTAAGGAAGATTACAAAACAGAAAATAACCTAATTAAAGGATGTCAATCGAAAGTCTGGTTACAAGGTGAGCAGACTAACGACATGATTGTTTTCACCGCAGATAGTGATGCCATTTTAACTAAGGGAATTATAGCGATATTAATTCGTACGTTCTCTAATCAAAGTGCAAAAGATATTCTTGAAGCTGATATGGATTTTATCGATGAAATCGGTTTAAAAGAACACTTGTCACCAACTCGTGCCAACGGATTAGTTTCAATGATAAAGAACATTAAAATGTATGCTTTAGCGTTTAATGCTCAAAATTAAAATAGCTATAAAGATTTTTTTTAACCATATACGATATTAAAGATTATTTAAGAAAATCCAACTTATTTGTTTAAAATTGAGAGTAATTGAGATCGATGTGATACTTTGTTAATAGTTTAAAAATTATAATTTGGTATTATAAATATTTCTCCTTATGACTACAAAGAAAGAAGTAAAAGACTTAATTTATAAGGTAATTGGCGCAGCAATAGAAGTTCATAAACAAATGGGACCTAGTTTACTGGAAAGTATTTATCACAAATGTTTGATACACGAATTGACATTAAGAGGTCTGAATTTTAAATCAGAATTAGTTATTCCAATAGAATACAAAGGAATATCTTTAGAATCCGATTTAAGATGTGATTTATTCATTGAAGACATTTTAGTAGTGGAATTAAAAGCCGCAGATAAAGTGATACCTATTCATGTCGCTAAATTAATGTCGTATATGAATCTTTTAGAATCTCCAATCGGTTTAATGATTAATTTTAACGTTACTAATATTTATGAACATGGTCAAAAAACTTATGTAAATTATAGATATAATGTTCTAGATGACGATTAAAAAAAACTCATACAATGACTCAAATACATAAAAGAAAATTAACTATCTGATTTAAAATATTAAACTTATATGTTCTTACATCTCTTACATGGTTTAAATAATAGTTAATAAAAAACGTAGTCTAAAAATGAGGCTATATTTTTAAAGGTTTTCAAAATAATAAAATAAAAACAATAATGGAGCAAGAAATAGACACAACTGAATTAGGCGAATCAATCGTAAAAATGTTAAAAACAATTTACGATCCTGAGATTCCTGTAGATATTTATGAACTGGGATTGATCTATGACGTAATGGTAAATACGGATTATGAAGTGAAAATTCTAATGACTCTTACTTCTCCAAACTGTCCAGTAGCAGAAAGTCTACCTAGAGAAGTGGAAGAAAAAGTAAGATCAATCGAAAATGTAAAAGACGCTGAAGTAGAAATTACATTTGATCCACCTTGGAGTAAAGATTTAATGAGCGAAGAAGCTAAGTTAGAATTAGGTATGCTATAATTAGTCATAAAGTCAAAAGTCATAAAGTCTATATAGAGCTACTTTATGACTTTTGACCTTCGACTTTAAGACTTTAAGACTTTAAGACTTTAATATGGACGAAATAATAAATAAGGTAGCTAATAGTGTTTTGGAAGTTTTCGATCTAGAGGATTATTATCCGAAAGGAATTCGTGCGCAAATCGATATTTCCCAATGGCTCATAGAAGGATTTTTATTGAAGGAAAAAGATTTTAGAGAGCAACTTAAAAATCATGATTGGTCACAATATCAAGATCAATTTGTTGCTATAAATTGCAGTACAGATGCAATTGTTCCTGCTTGGGCATCCATTTTAGTTGCTATTCAATTAGCACCATTTGCGAAAAAAATTATTGATGGAACAATTGAAGATTTAGAAGCTTCAATATATGAAGAGTTACTTGCTAAAATTGATTACTCAGTATATTCAAACAAGCCAATGATTATAAAAGGTTGCTCAAGAAAACCTGTGCCAATGCGCGCCTACGTTTTAGCTGCGCATTACTTACAGCCTTTTGCGAGAAGTATTATGTACGGAGAGGCATGTTCAGCAGTTCCGTTATTTAAAGCAAGTTCAAAAGGGTAATGTACATTCTATTTTTCAATCATTTATTTATAAAATTAAAATTTAGCAAAAATTATTTATTTTTGGCAAAACTTTTAAATAGCATTTTATGAAAAATATAGCAATCACTTTAGTTTTTCTTATGAGCATTTTTGCTGCTAATGCACAAGAGACTGCAATAGACACGACGAAACTTTGGACTAAAAAAGGAAATTTTTCTTTGCTTTTTAACCAATCTTCTTATAACAAGCAATGGTTAGGCGGCGGAACTTCTAATATTGCTGGTAATCTTGGAATCAATTATGACTTCAATTATAAAAATGGCGATGTGGTTTGGGACAACAAATTTATCCTCGCTTACGGTTTGAGTAAAATAAAAGGCGATGCTAAAACTGCCAAAACTGATGATCGTCTAGAACTAAATTCTCTTTGGGGTAAAAAATTAAATGGGCAATGGTACTATTCTATGTACTTTAATTTTAAAACTCAAATGGATACTGGTTTAGACAAGAATTCTGTTAAAATTTCACATTTCTTTTCTCCTGCTTATTTTCAACTTGGACCTGGATTTTTATGGAAAAAAAATGATAATTTAAGTGTTAATTTTTCTCCTGCCGCTGCAAAATTAATTGTTGTTCATCCGCACTTTACTCAATTAGGATCTTCTTTTGGTGTACTACAAGGTGATTCCTCTCGATTTGAATTTGGTGCAAGCATTTCTGGATATTACAAACTTAATCTCATGACCAACGTATCCATTGAAAACAGATTGAATTTGTATTCTGATTATTTAGACAATCCTCAAAATGTTGATATTGATTACCAAATGAATGTAATTATGAAAATAAACAAATACCTATCTGCAAATTTAGCGTTACAAACTATTTATGACGATAACTCTATTAAAGCATTTCAAACAAGAGAAGTTTTTGGCTTAGGAGTTAATTACGGTTTCTAGATTAAAATGAATAGAAGGTATAATACCAATTGTGTTTTAAATTTACTGTTGTGTTTCTTGTCAAATCGAGCGTATTGGAGATTATATATGACTTGTAAGAAAGGTTTCGACGGTGCTCAACCGGACAAAAAATCAATAACCTTTTACAGTATATTCAAAGATGAAGTGGTATAATAATACATGGATATCAATAATGTTGTCATACCTAAAGGAATTAAGATTGACAATACAACATTTGATTTTTTATAAAGTTTAAAACTGAGCTTCAGAGAACCCAATAATAACAAAGGATAGCTTAGAATAAGAAAAAACATTCCTAAAGCTTCTATAATTTTGGGATTATCAAAAAGAAAAATTGAAAATAAAAAAACAATCGGCCATGCTAATATGGGAAGTAAATTTACTCCATTTAGTAGCTTTAACCATAACGGTATGTTTTCCGTATCGACATCAACTGTGTGACCAAAAAATTTAAACTTCATTTATTAATATTACTAAGTGAAAGTAAAACTGAACTAACTAAAAAATTGGCATACTAGATTAAATTAGTCTTTTTTTTGATACTATTTAAGTTATCAATTTAAGGACTTTTTAAAATAAAAACAAGGCAAAAAATATATTTGGAGCCATTTATTCTCAAAACTATTCTTTTTTAATGATTTAAAAACTATTTCGGAGCTGCGATTTCCATCAAAAATGCAGCTAGCAACGCACCATACGTTCCGATTACATATCCAAAAACTGCCAGAAGAACTCCTACACTTGCTAACGACGGATGAAAAGCAGAAGCCACAATTGGCGCAGAAGCTGCTCCACCTATATTGGCTTTACTTCCAACAGCGAGAAAGAAAAATGGAGCTTTAATTATCTTTGCAACGATAACGAGAAGCAAAACGTGTATTGACATCCAAATTAATCCTACAATTAATAATCCTGGATTGCTCATCACAGATCCTAAATCCATTTTCATTCCAATGGAAGCGACTAAAATATAAATAAATACACTTCCTAATTTACTCGCTCCAGCGCCTTCATACTCTTTTAGTTTTGTGAAAGAGAATAGAATTCCTAACACGGTTGCTATTGTAACCATCCAAAAGAATCGATCTCCAAAAGTAGATGCAAAACTCGTTGGGTCATTTACAATTTCAAAACTTGCCTTTAGAAAGTCGGAAATCGAGTTACTCCCCCAATGTGAAAGTCCAACTGCTGTAAAAGCAATACCTAAAATAATCATTAAGTCCGTCAAGCTCGGATTTCTAGTTACGTTGTTAGCATAAGCAGTAACTTTTTCTTTCAGCTCGTCAATAGAACTATTATCCGCTTTTAGCCACTTGTCTATTTTTTCTTTTTTGCCAATACCAAATAGTAGAAAAGCCATCCAAATATTAGCCACCACAATATCGACTAAGACCATGGCACCGTATTTTTCCTGATTGAATTTGAATACTTCCAGCATAGCAGCTTGATTTGCTCCACCACCAATCCAACTTCCAGCAATGGTCGAAAGACCACGCCAAACTGCATCAAAACCGGCACCACCAACTGTTTCTGGAGAGAAAATAGACATGATTAAAACAGCTATTGGAGCTCCAATAATTACACCTACGGTTCCTGTAAAGAACATAATCAATGCTTTTGGCCCTAATTTAAACATCGCTTTCAAATCAATGCTCAATGTCATTAAAACTAAAGCGGCTGGAAGTAAATACCGACTAGCAATAAAATATATCGAAGACTTTTTTGCAATTAATTCACCGCTTTCACCCACTTCATTCCATTCTGGTGCAATGATATTTAACGAGCTGAATATCGAAGGAAGTAAATAACACATCAACAAAGAAGGAAAAACCACGTAGAATTTTTTCCAAAATCCAAATTTTATTGCAGAAGTGTAAAACACAAATGCTAAAAGAAGCATTAATAATCCAAAAACGACTGTGTCGTCTGTAATAAAAGGTGGGTTTTTCATGTTTTTAATTTGGCTGCAAAATAGGATAAATTTAAAATTTTAGGCACTTTTTAAAGATATTTTCTACAAAAAGATCTAAAATATTTTCCGTTATATATCCTATGAATCCATTGGTAGAAATATTTGTGAGTTAAAATCGGGAAACATTTTTCTATTCCAAAAATAACTCTTTTTCTATTTTTAGTAATAAATCTATTTCTTGTATTGAATTAAGGGTGTATTTTACGTTATTTCCGCTTATATTATTTCCTTTTGCACTTATTACCTTCAAGTTTGATGGCGATCTAATTTGCAATAAATGAAAAGGTTCCATCGCTGTTAGGCCAAAAACTGGAAATAAATTTACGCTACTTTCTTCGACTGCTAAGGTATATCTCGCAATTCTTTTATTTTTATTAAACAGCATTAGCAGAATCTCATTTTTATTTTTAGAATTCTTGTTTTCAGAAAACTTAAAAGAATAATTTTCAACTGGCTTTTCATAATTATATGTGTTTATATAGTAAAACTTTGTGGAGTCAGATTGCTTTACAAAAAAATAATGAATTTTATTGGTTCTAATATCCCATATTCTAGATTTCAGAGAATCTTTTTCCGAATACATCTGCATAAAATAAGAATAATCATTAGAATTAAAAAGATTAGCTTCTTCACTATTATTAGCGTAAGCGTAATCAGTACCGAACTTGCTTTTAACTATTTTATTAAACTTGTACTCTTGTCCAAAAATAATTGTTGAGAAGAACAAAAATATAATGATTTGTTTTTTCATAAGAATAGAAAACGATTTAAAGAATTAATGAAACCAAATGGTAATGTAATCTGTTTTATAATACATTAAAATGCTCGACACTTTCTATATTAAATTAATATTATTTCTAAACAGTACCGAAATTTTTTATAGCTAAAATAAAGCAATTTTATTAAATTACTAACTTAGTTTACGATTAGAACAATATAAAAAAATCCCTTTGAAAAATCAAAAGGGATTAAGTATTTTATTAAACAGAGATATAACTATTCGTCGTCACTTTCCTCTCTATCTTCTTTTTCAACAGCATCCTTATAATCTGGATAAAGAAACTTATTGTATGGAAAACGAGTAATGTGAATCTGTCTCACAGCTTCGTAAACACGTTCTCTGAATTCTTCAAAATTTTCTTTTTGAGTAGCTGAAATAAATAAAGCATTTTGCTCTCCTACTCTACTCATCCAAGTTGATTTCCAATCTTCAAGTGTAAAATGTTTATTCGTTTTCTCTGTCATCAAATCATCCTCGTCAATAGTCAAATGTTTGTATGCATCAATTTTATTGAAAACCATAATAACAGGCTTATCATTAGCTTTGATATCTAATAAAGTCTGATTTACCGATGCAATATGATCTTCAAATTCAGGGTGAGAAATATCAACTACGTGTAATAAAAGATCAGCTTCACGAACCTCATCTAATGTGCTTTTAAAAGAATCTACCAATTGTGTTGGCAATTTTCGAATAAAACCAACAGTATCAGAAAGTAAAAAAGGTAGGTTTTTAATAACTACTTTACGAACAGTAGTATCTAAAGTTGCAAAAAGTTTGTTCTCCACAAAAACATCACTTTTACCTACTGCGTTCATCAACGTTGATTTCCCAACATTAGTATAACCCACTAATGCTACTCTAACCATTGCACCACGATTTCCGCGTTGCACGCCTTGTTGCTTATCAATAGTTTTTATTTTTTCTTTCAATAATGCGATACGGTCGCGTACAATACGTCTGTCAGTTTCAATCTCCGTTTCACCAGGTCCACGCATTCCAATTCCTCCTTTTTGGCGCTCAAGGTGCGTCCACATTCCGGAAAGTCTTGGTAGTAAATATTGACATTGCGCTAATTCTACTTGCGTTCTTGCGTATGAAGTCTCAGCACGTTGTGCAAAAATATCAAGAATAAGGTGCGTTCGATCAAGGATTTTACATTCCTCAATTATTTTAGATATATTTTTTTGCTGTGAAGGAGACAATTCATCATCAAATACTAATGTTGAAATATCATTTTCTCTAACAAATTGATGAATCTCTTCAATTTTTCCTGTTCCAACAAAAGTCTTTGGATTAGGACGTTCCATTTTTTGCGAAAAGCGTTTTACTACTTGGCCTCCAGCAGTAAAGGTCAAAAACTCTAATTCATCAAGATACTCGTTAAGTTTCTCTTCACTTTGATTTTGCGTTACAATACCAACTATAGCCGTTTTTTCGAAATTTATTACTTCTTTTTCTAACATGTCTTTGAATAAGCTACAAATTTAATGATTTGTAAGGAACTTATGTTGTAATGAGTTTATAAAAAAATCACAAGCTTTTAATAATATTATTATTTTAAAAACAGCTTTTTAAGTATAAAAAAAAGAGACTGCCCTATTGGACAATCTCTTTAGATTTCTTTAATCAATCAATGTTATAATTTATTTTACAGTAATTAATTTAATATCAAAAATAAGTACAGCGCCTCCAGGTATTCCTGGTCGACCTCCGTTACCGTAACCTAAACTAGAAGGTACTAATAGTACACCGCTTCCGCCTTCTTTGAAATATTGAATTCCTTCTGTCCATCCTTTTATTACTTGTTGTAGATTAAAAGTAATTCCTGCTGCTTCACTTTTATCAAAACTTTTACCATTAGTAAAATATCCTTTATAAGCAACTTTTACATCTGAATTTGAATTAGGCTGTTTCCCAGTTCCTTCTTCATTAATTATGTAATATAAACCAGTTTCGCTTTTTTGGGCAATCAAATTATTTTTAGCAATATAATCAGTGATTTCTTTTTCATTTTGGATTGTGTAATCAACTGGTTGCGTTTCTACATCAGATTTCAAATCTGGAAAGCAAGAAACAAATAGAAAAGATACAAGTACTATTAAAGTGTATTTCATGGTATTTATTATTTTATTTTGCCGCAAAGATAGTGAAATTAATTATCGCCAAAAATCTGCACATCATCTACTAGGAAAGCACCATCCAAGGCTAGATTCTTACCAGATCCAATATACTTGAAAGCTATATTAATTTTCCCTTTGTACGAAGATAAATCTACTGCGCCACTTCCTATAAATTGACGCCATGGTGTGGTTTGATTTGGTAAATTTGCTTTCAGCGGAATCCAATTCGCTTTGGTTACGTTCAATCCATCAAAATTAGTTGAAACTAAAACTTCAAGCGCGTTAAGCGGTGAATCAATATCTAAATGATGTTGAGCAGCTCTAAAACTAAGGACTTCGTTCTTATAGATGTCCATATCTATTTTTGGTGAAATTAACCAAGCAACATTTGTAACTACTTTAGTACCTGAAATACTAAACTCGGCATAACCATTACCTGCCGAAACCCCTCCTTTCCATAAGAGCGATCCATTTTGTGCAATGTTTGTCCAACCAGCAAGAATCAAATTTGATTTATCAACTGCAGTTTCAAAATCTTGAATAAAGAATGGAGTTGCTCTCACCCCTTCCATAACGACATCTTTTTCGGACCTTGCGAGCAATTGATAATCAGTTCCATATTTTGTAAGCACACCTCTTACTTTACCGCTACCAGTAGGAACTAAACTAGTAGAAAATTTAGCAAAACTACTAGTTCTAAAATAGATTTGGTTTCCAAGCTTATCCATTAGTGCCCAATTAGTCGCGCCACCTACATTATTTGTTTCTTCAAAATAATGGCGGCCCTTTGCGGCGATTGAAAATTGAACATCTGAAAGCTCTACTAAAGTGTTTAAGTATGAATCATTGAGCAGCTCAGTCATTGTAACGGCTTTTACAAGCTCATCCTCATTAACGTTTTTGCATGAGGCGTTAAGAACTGCTTTGTAATCATTTTGAGAAAGTCTTCCCACTCCACCATCATTATAGCCATTAACAAAAATGCTTCCAATACGCATTCCTCCAAATGAAACATCTGTAAATTGGTTTTTCAACTTTAGATATACTTTGTTGCCAACTCTATAATCTATATATAAATTAGTAGCGTCAACTGGAACGCTAAAACCTACTGCTGGAGTTGCGGCTGTAGCTAAGGTTTGAAAAGATATAGTTTTAAAAAAATTTCCGGCTTCATCACTTGATATAACATAAGCTTCAATGACGTCATCGTATTTATATTGAGCCACGATAGCGTTTGCGTTTGCACGAACTTCACTCACTTTGATATTAGGAATCAAATCCGTTTGCGTGCAAACTAATTGTGGTGCAGATAAATTATCGCTCGTGCAAGCGCTTAATAGTAGCAATGATAAAAAAAAGAAATAAGAATTATAAGTAGATTTTTTCATGTTCTAGAGACTATAAATTAATATATAAATTCACAAAATAGGTTCTTCCGTATCCGTAGAAATATTTATTACCGAAGGATGGCGTGCCACTAGAAACGTCTTGGTTCATTTCTCTAAAATTAGCATTTCGAGCCTGTTCATAACCACCAGTTTTATAAGTAACATCGAGTACATTATTGACACTTGCGAAAATGCCAAAATTCGTTCCATGTATTCGCCAAGATTTTCCACCTACAAGATTTAAAAGCATTAACGGATCAAATTTTTCTTGCTTTAGCAACTCTGCAGCTCGTTCCTCTGTTGCCTCGGGAAAGTTAAAACCGGAAGCTGGATTTTTATAAAATATTTTAGTTCTAGAAATTGCTGAGATGTCGATGTAGCTATTTGTGAGATAATTGACATTAGTACTAATCCACCAGTATTTTGGATCTCTATATTCTAAACCAAAAGAGTACGCTCGCTGTGGCATTCCTGCTTGCTTATAATTTTTAAGAGCAGCTGTTCCAAAATCAAAAACTGGATTTGTATTTTCTATGGAAGCTTTGGCGTCATTTACTAATGTAACTTGTGGATTACTTGCAAATGTATATTCTCCTAGGGCTGCGGCCAAAGTAGTTTTTACTGTCGAAGTCAATTGATATTCCAGACTTAACTCAGCACCAATATTCTTTTTATTTAGTTTGCTTAATGTTTGACTTACAAAAGCATCCGTATTCAAATATCCTGCTCCGTCATCAAAAATCCCTTCAGCGTAGAAAAATGAAATCTGAGTTATGTTTTTTATAAGTGAATAATATGTTGTCAATCTGCCTTTTAGTTTTGGCGAACGATAAATATAACTAACGTCGACACTATTAATATTTTCACTTTCAAGATCATTTACTATTGAATTATTTAGTCTAGAATTGGGAAAAGTATTGCGTAAAGAAGGTGCTTTGGTCAAATGTGCTGCATTAAAAGTAACCAATTTTTTTCCGGAAATTTTGAAATTAAATTCAGCTTTGAATCCGAAGTTTTCAAATGTTACTTTTTCACTTTTTCCAAAAGATGTGTTTTCGTAAATACCATTTTTATATAAACCTTCTCTTTGATAGGTTCTATTCGAAAACTGCTGCGCCAAGTAAAAATCAATTTTGTTATAAGTGAATTTAAACTGAGTAAAAGCCTCTAAAACAGCAGCAAAATAATTGTAATTATATCCATATGTTTCGCCTACTATAACTTGGCGATTTGCATTATTAAGATCAGATTGAGATTGTGAGCCTTTATAGAAGGTATCAATATCTTCAAAATATAGTCCCCCGAGTAAATCTAGAAGATGCTGAGAATAATTAGATTTTATTTTTTTAAATGATGCTCCAGCGTTTAAAAATATGTTTTCTGAAAGTTGAGTAGTTAAATTAGTATTGATTGCAGCAGTTTGGTCTTCGACTCGATCCTCATATAGAACGTATTTACTTTTTGCAGGTTCATATCCTGAAATAATGCCATTGGAATCAAGAAAAGGAGTTTGATTTGCTTTATAAATAGCAGTCCAATCGATTTGAGGATTAGCTAGGAATGAATTTTTGCTTTTCTCTGCATTTTCATAATCTGGCGTAAATGCTCCTGAAAATTCTCCGCTATCTTTTGCATATAACGAACTATAAAAACTAGGTATTTTTCTATAATAGGATGGATCAGGGCTGATAGTATTTTGATAATCAATATTGCTATTAGCTACTTTACCAAATTGATACGTTACACTAGAATTTAGGTTGGTTTTATCATTAATTTTAAAATAATGATTGAGCATAATAGTAGGCATTTCAATAGATTTTATCCTCGAATTCCGCTTTTTGCCATCTTGAAAACCCCAATAAGAATTGTATTTGATAGTCGTTAAATCGGTGACTTCAGATGTATTTGGAGAATTTTTAGCTCTGTAATTTGGAGTATACATTGCTGTTAGATTTAATGAATGTTTTTCGCTCCATTTTTTTTCAAGACTTAGAAAAAAAGAATTTGCATCATAGCTCGTTCCTTCAAAATAGCCCTCTTGTGCCCAGCGTTTTCCCGCAGAAACCACATAAGCCCAACCAGAAGGATTCATACCGCTCGCATAAGTAGCCATAGTTCGCCAACTATAGTTAGTATTTGTACATGAAAAAGTAATACGAGAACCCGGTCTATAAATCGAAGCGCGAGTATTGATTTGTTGCGTTCCTAAAATTCCACCGAAATTATAATCTGAAGCTGTAGTTCCCAGCGTAAATTCTTGATTGCGCAATGCATCATTCAATCCTCCCCATTCTCCCCATTGTGGTCTGCCATCATATATTTTATTCATGACAACACCATTAATCATCATCGTCGAATATTCGCTGTCTAATCCTCGAACCCTAAACCGAGCTTGTCCCCAGTTGAAGGCTGCTGATTGTAGAAAAACATCTCTTGAGGATTGTAAAAGTCCCGAAGTACTTTCTGAACTACTATTTTCATCACTAAAATCGCTTTCTACAAGTGTAATTATACTGCTTTGTTGTTCTAATGTTTGGTCTTCTTCTAAGCTGATTGTACCTAGATCAAGCATTTGGTCTGAAACAATTTCTAGCGGAAGGAGTACATCTTTGAATCCTTGGCTATGGATGAGTAGCAATACAGTACCTGGAGGCACAGAATCAAAAATAAATTGCCCATCAGTTTCAGTAATTTGCATTAATGAAGTATTTTGAACACTGACTACAACAAAACCCAATGGATTTTGAGATTTAGTTTCAATAATTCTTCCGAAAAAACCACTTTTATTTTGCGCAATTGCTCCCGATACATAAATAATAAAGAAAATTGTGAAGTAAAATTTATTCATACACTCAAATGCTATTAACGTTTATCAACAGAAAAATCCAAATTATAGAACATTTTATTTTAAATAGGGACTGCCAAAAGTTCAACTTATAAAACTCTCATAAGTTGAACTAAAAGCGTACATAATGCTATCCGAGATGGAGAACATTAATAATTGGACTAAAATTAAAGTTGGAAATTGATAAAAGCATCATATATAATCCTACTGAAAAAGTGGTATTTGAAATTCAGCAAGAAAAAGTGAGTTACAGAATTATAATGTTAAAAGTAATAATTAAATTCTAATCTATTGATTTTCAATGTATTTATTTTTACTGAAAAAGTTAGAATTGTTATTCCACCTCATTTTCGAAAATAAAAAAGAGTCTAAAGCCACGATGTTAATGGCATCTTAGCTGATTTAGCAGGTCAATAAGCAATGAAATAATCAAGAATATCATGTTCTAAAGTATTGAGAGTAAAACAAAATATTTTTGAAAAAGTGATTTACGGTTCCCAAATAAAACGTTATTCTACAGCTTCGATTTTAGAAACCATAAATGCGATTAGAACACCAAAAATGCCAATGAAACCGAACGAAAATCGGAGGCTTGAAACCTCAGCAATGTATCCTATTATTGGTGGTCCCATTAAAAAACCTAGGAAACTAACACTAGAAACAGTTGTTAGAGCAATACTTGGAGAGACATTTGGATTTTTACCGGCAAGGCTATAAACGGTAGGTACGATTGTAGAAACTCCAAGTCCTACTAACATAAATGCGAGTGTAGAGGGAACGATATACGGAAAGAAAACTGCTGTAAAAAGTCCAGTAGAAATCATAATTCCACTAATTTGTAAAACGTTTTTTCTACCAAATTTTCTAATTAAACCATCACCTAAAAATCTTCCTCCAGCCATCATAATCATAAACGAAGTATATCCTAAAATCACTAAAGGTCCAGGAGCTTTGATGACATCTTTAAAATAAACACCACTCCAGTCAAACATTACACCTTCACTTGCCATGCTACAGAACCCAATAATTCCCAACCAAATTAAACCGCTATCTGGTTTTGAGAACATTTTTTTCTTTTTGATCTTTATGGTTTCTTTCGCTTTTACTAGAAACTGAAAGTTGAAAGCCATCAATAAAAATACTATTACTCCAACGATCAGAAAATGAATATAAGGTGTCAAATCAAATGCTAGCATTGCTAACCCTACTAAAGCACCCATAAATCCTGCAAAACTCCACATGCCATGAAATGACGACATTATTGTTTTTTTGAAAAGCACTTCAGTGTAAACTCCTTGCGTATTTACTGCAATATTTGATAAATTCCCAAATATCCCAAAAACAAATAATCCCGCCGATAATTGCCAAGCGTTATTAGCCAATCCTAAATTTGTTAAGCTAAAAACATAAAAAAGCAAAGAAAATACTAACATTCGATGGCTTCCAAAACGGCTTACTAATTTTCCAGAAAATGGCATAATCACTAACTGTCCTAATGGCAACGCAAATAAAATTGATCCTAAATCTCCTTCACTAAGTTGCAAAGTGGTTTTGATATCTGGAATTCTACTAGCCCAAGTTGCAAAGCACAGTCCCATCCCAAAATAAAACATAGAAACCGCCCACCGAATTCTATTTAAATAAGAAATCTTTATGTCTTTGTACTGCTTCTTGAACTTTGCTTTTGTTTTTGATCTTCCTAAGAAGTTTATATTTATCAAACCGATTTATTTTAAATTTTAAAGTGCAAAATTACAACAAGCAATTGGCAATTGAATCAAAACCATTGGACCTAAAAAAACAATAACGTTATTGTTTATAAAAAGTCAATACTGAAAATATTATTACATTTTTTATATGAGGATAATGTCTCACAAATTATAAAGAATAACTTTCTTCAGATACATCATTATTGATTAACTAATATAATTTTAATCGCTTTTGAAAAACTTTGATTTACTGTAGGTACAGTAATAATCTTGCGATTAAATTTTATAAATCAATTAATTTTCGCTGCACGCTACTTTGAATTGCGGCTTCAATAATTTGCATCACAGCAACGCCATCCTTTGCAGTAACTGGTTCTGTACTGTCATTTACTATAGAATCATAGACACCTTCAAAAAAGTCGTAGTAATTTCCTTGTAGAGTTGGAATCATTTCATTAATTATTTTACCATCAATTTCTGTATGTAACAAGCCTCTTTTTTCAATTGACTCGGTTCCCCAAGTTGTTAAATTCGGTTTTTTACCTAATTTTAATTGGTCTTCCTGAACATCGCCTCTAGGTTTTAAGAAAGAACCTTTTTTACCATGAATTACATAAGCTGGATTTGCCTCTCGCACAAAAAATCCCGCTTTTAAACGCACACGAAAATTAGGATAATAGAGTACGATATCAATGTAATCATCAACTAATGAGTTTTTCCGTGTAATACGAATATCTGCAAAAACGGATCGTGGTAAACCAAATAAACATAATGCCTGATCAATAATATGTGGACCTAAATCCTTCAAGATTCCAGATCCAGAATTGATAGTTTCCTTGTGTTCTTTTGGACTCAATAATGGATTATATCTATCAAAATGAAATTCAACTTCTACGATTTCGCCAAAGAGTTCATCAAAAATTATTTTTTGAACTGTTTTAAAATCACTATCCCATCTTCTGTTTTGGAACACAGCCAGTTTTAATCGTTTTTCTTTGGCTAAAGCTAATAATTCCTGCGCTTCGGCAACAGTTGTCGTAAATGCTTTTTCGACAATTGCATGTTTTCCTGCTTGTAATACTTTTTTAGTATATTCATAATGCGTTGCCACAGGAGTATTTATAACGACTAAGTCTACATTATCATCTAACAATTCCTCTATTGACTCATAACTTTTAACCTCTGGAAAATCAAGATGAATCACTTTTTTACTTCTTTCCCAAGAACCAGTGAGTTCAAATCCGGGATGGAAAGTTAGAAAGGGAGCATGAAATACTTTTCCTGACATTCCGTAAGAAAGAAGAGCGGTTTTAATTTTTTGCATAATGTAATAATCAAATAGTGAATTGTAAAAGCCAAAAATGAATCTCACAAATTTAAACGTACTAAGTAGTGTAAAACTATGAAATTCATTTTCTATCTATTACTTTAGATTTTTGCTCTTTCGTATTGTTTTGGCCATTGAATTTCAGCTTCTAAATCATGTGCAAATGACAATCCTAAGTTTGGATTTCTTAATGATTCTCTAGCAAACAAAACCAAATCTGCTTTTCCTGACGAGATAATTTCTTCTGCTTGTTTGGCATCAGTGATTAAACCAACGGCCGCAGTCAAAATTCCTGTTTCTTTTTTTATACTTTCTGCAAAAGGAACTTGGTAATTAGGTCCTAACGGAATTTGTTGATGTGAAACTGCTCCTCCGGAAGAAACGTCAATTAAATCCACCCCTCTTTCTTTTAATATTTTCGAAAGCTGGATTGACTCTTCGATATTCCATCCTCCATCTGCCCAATCTGTTGCTGATATTCTAACAAATAAAGGTAAGTTTTCTAGCCATTCTGATTGAACTGCGGCTACTACTTCTAACGTTAATCGGATTCGATTTTCAAAACTTCCTCCGTATTCATCTGTTCGAAGATTAGACAAAGACGACATAAACTGATGTAATAAATATCCGTGAGCGCCATGAATTTCGACAACTTGGTAGCCCGCTTCAACAGCTCTTTTAGTCGCTGATTTAAAATCTGCAATGGCTTTTTGTATTCCACTTTTATCTAATGCTATTGGTGCTGTTTCATTTTCATGATACGCCAAAGCACTTGGTGCAACAGTGTTCCAGCCTCCATTTTCAATTGCTATCTTTCGACCACCGTTCCATGGTGACGCTGCACTCGCTTTCCTGCCAGCATGCGCTAATTGTATTCCGGGAATTGAATTTTGACTTACTATAAATTGATTAATTTGTTTCAATTTTTCAATTTGCTCGTCTTTCCAAAGTCCTAAATCTTGAGGTGAAATTCTTCCTTCGGGCGAAACAGAAGTCGCTTCTTGAATGATTAATCCAGCACCTCCACTAGCGCGACTTCCTAAATGAACAAGATGCCAGTCATTAGCAAAACCATCTGTTGCCGAATATTGGCACATTGGCGAAACAGCAATTCTATTTTTAAATTGGATACTTTTTATCGAAAGAGGCGAAAATAATTTTGATATCATAATGTAAGCTTTAAGTAGAAATAACTAAAAAATAAGTTGTAAAAAGTAAAGTTAAGCGACTGCAATTAAAGGAAAGATTGAATTTAAATTAATTAACAAAGTTTTAAAACCCTATGGAACAATATTTGTAAATTAAACAAATAGAAAACCTTACTTTTGTGAGTTGTAAAAGAACTAAAATTAAACAATGGACATATTTATAAAGCTTTCTCAATTTTTATTGAGTTTATCATTACTTATTATACTTCACGAATTAGGACATTTCATTCCTGCAAAATTATTCAAAACAAGAGTCGAAAAATTTTACTTATTTTTTGACGTTAAATATTCCCTTCTAAAAAAGAAAATTGGAGATACTGAATACGGTATTGGTTGGTTACCGCTAGGTGGATATGTAAAAATTTCTGGAATGATCGACGAAAGTATGGACAAGGAGCAAATGGCTTTGCCGCCACAACCTTGGGAATTTCGTTCTAAACCTGCTTATCAACGTTTAATTATTATGTTAGGTGGAGTTACGGTAAACTTTATTTTAGCATTTATCATCTATATAGGTATGGCATTTGCTTATGGCGAAACTTATATCGCAAACGATGATTTGAAAGACGGATTATTGATTGAAAACAAAGCAATGATTAATGTTGGTTTCAAAACAGGTGATAAAATACTTGCTGCTGACGGTTTAAAAATAGCAAAATTTGATAATGACATCACTATGAAAGTCATTATGGCAAAAGAGGTTTTGATCGAAAGAAATGGCATGCAACAAACTATTAAGATGCCAAATGATTTTGTAGATCAACTATCAAAGCACGAAAAGGGAGGCTTAATGAGCATCAGAATGCCATTTGTTGTGGGAGCAATCTCTGAAGATTCTAAAAATACCGCGTTACAGCCAAAAGATGTTGTGTTGAAATTAAACGGTCAGCCTGCTAAATATTTTGATCAAGCTAAAGCCATTTTAGAGAACAATAAGAATAAAATAATTCCTGCTACTATTTTAAGAGATTTAAAAGAGATTGAAGTTCCTGTTGTTGTAACTAGCGATGGAAAATTAGGAATTGGCGTTGGTGGATTAAGTTTGAGTAATCTTGAGAAATTAGGATACTATAAAATCAGCAAGCAAGAATTTGGTTTTCTGGAGGCAATTCCTGTTGGAATTACAAAAGGTAAAGATCAATTAATAGGATACGGGAAACAATTGAAAATGATTTTCAGTCCAAGTACTGGTGCTTACAAACAAGTAGGTGGATTTAAAGCAATATTTGATATTTTCCCAAACACGTGGAGTTGGGAAACGTTCTGGAATATTACTGCATTATTATCAATCATGCTTGGTGTAATGAACTTATTACCTATTCCAGCACTTGATGGTGGTCATGTTATGTTTTTATTATACGAAATTATTAGTGGTAAAAAACCTAGTGATAAATTCCTAGAGAATGCGCAATTAGTTGGTTTTGTTTTACTTATAACACTATTACTATTTGCTAATGGAAATGATATTTACAAAGCAATTGTAGGGAGATAAAAATAATTAAAAAAAGTTCGATTTTTATTTGCACAAACCAAATGATAGCCTATCTTTGCACCGCTTTAGAGATGTAACGCAAGTTACTTTTTACTGCTCAGTTTCCTTCTTAGCTCAGTTGGTTAGAGCATCTGACTGTTAATCAGAGGGTCCTTGGTTCGAGCCCAAGAGAGGGAGCTTTTATAAAAAGACTATCAGAAATGATAGTCTTTTTTTTTTGCACTAAAGTGAAGCGGAATAGTGCTTCACAGCGTAAAATTGAAAATAGTGGATTTTTGTCATTTGTAAGGGATCATAACGAAAACCTGTGGAGTAGCAAAAATTAGGCATATATGTTCGTTAGTCTAAACAGGAAAAATTCTATGTTTCTCACTCCTCTAAAT